>JADLHG010000068.1 GCA_020848905.1 Deltaproteobacteria bacterium | reverse complement strand
CCCGAGCGCACCGACAACGGCAGCGGCGCGGCGGGTCAAGGCCCCCGAGCGCAGCGTCCGTAGGCAGCAGCGCCCGCCAGGGCGCTGTCGCCGGAGGTCCGCAGCCCCGCACGTCGCGCCTCTCGCATGTCCCCCTGCCTCCTATCCCCACGGCCTCCTCGGCGCCATTCATCCCACCTCTCCACGGCGCGCGACGACTGCGGGGCGGTGCGCGAGGGGGCGCTTGCCCGTCGCGCCGCCCCCTCCATGCCACCATGTCCGAGAACTCGATCACCCTGGTCCGACGGCCAACGGGGGTAGCATCGCGCGGGCGGGTTCGAGTACCGTAGCCCCGAGAGCCGTACCGACGCCGCGAGGGAGCTATCCCGTGATCGTGATGAAATTCGGCGGGTCCTCGGTCGCTGACCGGGCGCGGCTCGCGCATGTGGCCGAGCTGGTGGCGAAGCAGCCGGGGCCGGTGCTGGTGGTCGTCTCCGCGCTCGGCGAGACGACCGACGAGCTTCTTTCGGCCGGGGAAGCCGCCGAGCGAGGGGACGCCCAGGCCGTGGCGCGAGCCCTCGAGCTCCTCGGGGCGCTGCACGAGGGGGCCTGCGAGGAGCCCGAGACGCGGGCCGAGGTGGGGCGGCTCCTCGCCGAGCTGGCGAGCGTGCTCGAGGGGGTGCGCCTGCTCCGCGAGCAGAGTCCCCGTACGCGCGCGCTCCTCTCCTCTTTCGGCGAGAGGCTCTCGGCTCCGCTGCTGGCGGCGCACCTTCGCGCCCGAGGACGCGGGGCCGAAGCGGTGGATGCGCGCTCGTGCGTGGTGACGACGGAGGACTATCTCGGAGCGGAGGTGCTGCTCGGGCCCACGCGGGCGGCGGCCCGGTCGCGACTCCGGCCGCTCCTCGAGCGCGGCCTGGTCCCCGTGGTGACGGGGTTCATCGGCGCGACCGCGGCGGGGGTCACGACGACGCTCGGGCGCGGCGGCTCGGATTACTCGGCAACGCTCCTCGCGAACCTGCTCGAGGCGAGCGAGGTCTGGATCTGGACCGACGTCCCCGGCATCTTGACGGCGGACCCGCGCCTGGTGAAGGAGGCGCGCACGCTGCCGCAGGTCTCGTATCGCGAGGCCGCCGAGATGTCGTACTTCGGCGCGCGCGTCCTGGCCCCGCGCACGATCCTGCCCGCCATGCAGGCGGGGATCCCGGTCCGCATCCTGAGCACCTTCGCGCCGTCGGAGCCCGGTACGGTCGTGGGGCCGACGAGCCCCGACGCCCCGGCGGGGGTGAAGACGGTGACCTCGATCCACGACCTCGCGCTGGTCACGCTCGACGGGCGCGGCATGGCCGGGGTCCCGGGGGTGGCGCGCCGCATCTTCGAGGCCAGCGAGGCCGTCTCGGTGAACGTGGTGATGATCTCGCAGGCCTCGTCGGAGCAGACGGTCTCGCTCGTCGTCCCGGCGGCAGACTGCGAGCGCCTCGAGCGCGCCATCGCCCAGCGCTTCGCCGCGGAGCTCGCCTCCGGCGCCGTCGAGCGCGTGGTCGTGGATCGCCCCGTGGCGGTGACCTCGGTCATCGGCCAGGGGATGGCGGGGACCCCGGGCGTCTCGGGCAAGCTCTTCTCGGCGCTCGGCAACGTGGGGGTCAACGTGCTGGCCATCGCGCAGGGGGCTTCCGAGCTCTCGATCTCCGTGGCCGTGCGCGAGCCCGACGCGGTGCGCGCGGTGCGGGCGGCGCATACGGCCTTCGGCCTGACGCGGGTGGCGAACCTGGTGGTCCTCGGGGCGGGCCGCGTCGGGCGGACCTTCCTCGGGCTGCTGACCGAGACGCGGCGCAGTCTCGAGGCCGAGCTCGGCCTCGAGCTGCGGCTCGTGGGCCTCGCCAGCAGCGGCCGCTGGGTCGTCGATCACCAGGGGCTCGACCCCGCCGTCGCGGTGACCTCGCTCGCGCAGGGGGAGTCGCGACCGACCGACGAGGAGCTCCTCGCGGCCATCGTCTCGGGGCGGTGCACGGACGTGATCCTCGTGGACCTCACGGCGGCCGACACGACCGAGCTCCACGCGCGGGCGCTCTCGGCGGGGCTGCACGTCGTCACGGCGAACAAGCTGCCGCTCGCCGGCCCGCTCTCGGCCTACCGGCGGCTGATGGGCGCGGCGCGCCAGGCGGGGGTCAGGTACGGCTACGAGACGACCTTCGGGGCGGGGCTGCCCGTGCTGCACACGCTGCAGGAGCTCGTGCACACGGGGGACAGCCTGCTGAGCATCTCGGGCTGTCTGTCGGGGACGCTCGGCTTTCTCTGCTCGCGGCTGCAGGAGGGCTCGCGGCTCGTGGACGCGGTGGAGTCGGCGCGCGAGGGCGGCTACACCGAGCCCGACCCGCGCGAGGACCTGAGCGGTCGCGACGTGGCGCGCAAGGCGCTGATCATCGCGCGGGCCGCCGGGATCCTCCTCGAGCCGGAGCAGGTCCAGCTCGAGCCGCTCGTACCGGGCCTGGAAGGCGGACTCTCGCCGGCGCTCGGCCGGCACGCGCCGCACCTCGCCGCGCGGGTGGAGGAGGCCGCCGCGCGCGGGGAGGTCTTGCGCTACGTGGCCGCGATCGGGGCCGACGGGGCCACAGTGGGTCTACGCAACGTCCCGGCGCTCGGGCCGCTCGGGCAGCTCCAGGGTCCCGACAACCTCCTCGTCTTTCGCACCCGGCGCTACGACGCGCACCCGCTCATCATCCGGGGGCCGGGGGCCGGGGCGGAGGTGACGGCGGCGGGGGTGCTGGGAGACGTGCTGAAGATCGCCCGACGATAGGGGCGAGTGGGCAGAAGCACGTCGTTCCGCCGAATAACATGGTCGCATCGGTCGCGAGGCGCCCGGCAGGCAAGGAGCGCCGAGCACCGGAGCGGAGCAGCCTTGTGGCGCTGTGAGCACCGGAGCGGAGGTGCGACACAGCCTGCCGGGATGGATCGCGGCCAAGGCGACCGTGTTCAGAGCTTCGTGCGTCGCAGCCGGAGCGCGTTCGCGATCACCGAGACGGAGCTGAAGCTCATGGCGGCGCTGGCCACCATGGGGCTGAGCAGCGCCTTGTAGCCGAAGAGCGGGTAGAGCACCCCCGCGGCGAGCGGCACCCCCGCCAGGTTGTAGAAGAAGGCCCAGAAGAGGTTCTGGCGGATGTTGCGCAGGGTCGCCTGGCTCAGGCGCCGCGCGCGCACGATGGCGCGCAGGTCTCCCCGCAGGAGCGTGATCCCCGCGCTCTCGAGGGCCACGTCGCTGCCCGTGGCCATCGCGAGCCCCACGTCGGCCGCGGCGAGCGCTGGCGCGTCGTTCACGCCGTCGCCGGCCATGGCCACCACGCGTCCGGCGGCGCGGAGCGCGCGCACGTGAGCCGCCTTCTCCTCGGGGAGGACCCCGGCGTGCACCCGGGTGATGCCGAGGCGGTCGGCCACGGCCTTGGCCGCGAGCTCCTGATCGCCCGTGAGCATCACGACCTCGAGCCCGTCCCGTCGGAGCTCGGCCAGCGCCTCGCGCGCGCCGTTCTTGATCGGGTCGGACACGCCGAGGAGGCCCACCACCGCGTCGTCGAGGGCCACCCACAGGACCGTCTGCCCCTCTTGCTGCAGCGCCTCGGCCTGCGAGCGCCCCGCGTCCCGGTCGAGCGAGAGCTCTGCCAGGAGCGCGGGGTTGCCGACGGCCACGCGCCGCCCCTTCACCGTGCCCACGATGCCGCGCCCGTGTCGCGCTTCGAAGGAGGCGAGCTCCGCCAGTGGGACCCCCTGCGCCTTGGCCGCATCCACCACCGCGGAGGCGAGAGGATGCTCGCTGCCGAGCTCGAGCGCGCCGGCCCAGGCCAGGAGCTCCGCCGCCGGCAGCGAGGAGAGAGGGAGCGCGCTCGCGAGGCGAGGCCGCCCCTCGGTGAGCGTCCCCGTCTTGTCGAGGACGAGCGTGTCCACGCGTGCGAGGTGCTCGAGCGCAGCAGCGTCCTTGATCAGCACGCCCGCCGAGGCGCCGCGGCCCGCGGCGACCATGATCGACATGGGAGTGGCGAGCCCGAGGGCGCAGGGGCAGGCCACGAGGAGCACCGCTACGGCGCTGACGAGCGCGTGGGCCAGGCGTGGCGCGGGCCCGACGCTGGCCCAGACGGCGAAGGTGGCCACCGAGGCGAGCATCACCGCCGGCACGAAGTAGGCCGCCACGCGGTCGGCGAGGCGCTGCACCGGCGCGCGGCTCCGCTGGGCCTCGGCCACGAGGCGCACGATTTGCGCGAGCAGCGTGTCGCGCCCCACGCGGTCGGCGCGCATGACGAAGGTGCCCGCGCCGTTGAGGGTCCCGGCCGTCACGCTGTCGCCGGGCCCCTTCTCGACGGGGATCGGCTCACCGGTGAGCAGCGCCTCGTCGATGGCGCTCTGCCCCGAGAGGACCACGCCGTCCACGGGGACCTTCTCCCCCGGACGGACGCGCAGCCGCTGGCGCACGTGCACCTCGGCCAGCGGAAGGTCCCGCTCCTCGCCGTCGTCGCCGAGGACGCGGGCCGTCGGAGGGGTGAGCTTGAGCAGCGCCCGGATGGCGTTGCCGGCTCGCTCGCGCGCCTTCAGCTCGAGCACCTGGCCGAGCAGCACGAGGGTGGTGATGGTCGCCGCCGCCTCGAAGTAGAGGCCGACGCGGCCGTGGGCGTCGCGGAAGGCCGGCGGAAAGAGCTGCGGCGCGAGCACGGCCAGCACGCTGTGCAGGTACGAAACCCCGGTTCCGAGGGCGATCAGCGTGAACATGTTCAGCGCGCGGTTCACGAGCGAGGCCCAGCCGCGGGCAAAGAAGGGCCAGCCGGCCCAGAGCACGACCGGCGTGGCGAGCGCGAGCTGCACGAGGCCGAGACGCGAACCGTGGGCCAGCCAGCCGAGCGAGAGCGCGGGCACGAGGTGACTCATCGCGAGGACCACGAGCGGCGCGGTGAAGAGGACGGCCACCGCGAGCCGGCGGCGGAAGTCGACGAGCTCGGGGTTCGGCGGCGCCTCGAGCGTGATGACCTTGGGCTCGAGCGCCATGCCACAGAGCGGGCAGGCGTCGGGGCCGGGACGCACGACCTCGGGGTGCATCGGGCAGGTGTACTCGACCGTGGCCCCCTCGGGGATGACCGCCGGAGGAGCCGCAGGCGTCGCGGCGTGGTGCGCACAGCAGGGTTTGAGCGGGGCTTCGGCGCCGCCGTCCACGCCGGACACGACGACCTTTCGCACCTTGAACCGGGTAGCCAGGCCGCCCGACGCGGGGCCTTCCGCCGGCCGCGCGGCCGGGGCGTCCGTGGTCGTCACGCCGGGGGCCTTCTCCGACGAGGGAGCGGCGCTAGCCGGGTCCTCCGCGCGCGGTGGATGTTCTTCGCCCATGCGCTAGATGATTCCTCAATCGCGTACCACGCGCCAGCGGGCATCCTTTCCGACGGAGCGCCCGCGACGGTCGCCCGCCGAAGGAAAGGACTCCCACCGGCTCTCCTCGACGCTACAATCCCTTCCATGCACGAAAACGACTGGCTCTCCGTCTTCGCCCCGGCCACCGTCGGCAACGTGGGTCCGGGGTTCGATGTCCTCGGCCTCGCGCTCGAGCAGCCCGGGGACACCGTGCGGGCGCGCAAGCACGGGGACCGGGACGTCGTGCTCCGCCAGGTGAGCGGGGGGCACAGCCTCCCTCCGCAGGGGGCGCAGAACACCGCGGTCGTGGCAGCGTGCGCGGTGCTCGAGCTGCTCGGCGAGCCCTTCGGCGTGGAGCTCGAGCTCCACAAGGGGATGCCGGTGGGAAGCGGGCTCGGCTCCTCGGGGGCCTCCGCCGCGGCAGCCGCCACGGCGGTGAACCTCCTCGCCGGCTCGCCCCTCTCCCCGGCGGCGCTCATCCCGGCCTGCGCCGAGGCGGAGCGCGTGGCCTGCGGCTCGGCCCATGCTGACAACGTGGCCGCCGCGCTCCTCGGCGGCGTGGTGCTCGTGCGCCCCGACGGTCACGCGGTGCGCCTTCGCACCGGCTTGAAGCTGGCCCTGGCGCTCGTGACCCCCGCGCAGGAGCTCGAGACCCGCGTCGCGCGACAGGTCATCCCCGCCGCGATCCCCCTCGGCGAGGTGGTCGCGAACAGCGCACACCTCGCGCAGCTCGTCTACGGCCTGGCCGTTTCCGACGCCGAGCTCCTGCGGGGCGCGATCGTAGACGTCATCGCCGAGCCGCGGCGCGCCCACCTCATTCCCGGCTTCGCCGAGGTGAAGGCCGCAGCCCTCGGCGCCGGGGCGCTCGGCGCGAGTATCTCCGGCGCCGGGCCGACGCTCTTTTCGCTCTGCTCCGACCTCACGCAGGCCGAGAACGTGCTCGCCGCGATGGGGGCGGCCCTCGACCGCGCGGGGCGTTCCTACCGCGGCTGGGTCTCCCGGCTCGCCGACGAGGGCGCGCGGCGCGT
This sequence comes from Deltaproteobacteria bacterium, assembly GCA_020848905.1. Lineage (NCBI taxonomy): Bacteria > Pseudomonadati > Myxococcota > Myxococcia > Deltaproteobacteria bacterium. The sequence goes on along the minus strand of JADLHG010000068.1, from coordinate 11,463 downwards.
GCGCTGCTGAACGGGTCTACGGGAGGCGTGGCGTGCAACCTTTGCGGCTCATCGTGATCGGTAACGGCGTGGCGGGCATCACCGCGGCCCGCACCGTCCGCGCCCTGCGGCAGGACGCCGAGATCACCGTCATCAGCGACGAGTCGCCGTACTTCTACGCCCGCACCGCCCTGATGTGGGTCTACATGCGGCAGCTCTCTCGCGCCGCGCTCGAGCCCTTCGAGCGCCGCCTCTGGCGCGAGGAGCGCCTCGAGCTGGTCCACGACCGGGTCGTCGCGCTCGACGTGGCGCGCCGGACGGTCACGCTCGAGAGCGGTGCGACGCGGAGCTACGACCGCCTGCTCCTCGCCACGGGGGCCGAGCCCGCCCGCTTCGGCTGGCCCGGACAGGAGCTCTCGGGTGTGCAGCATTTCTGCACGCTGTCGGACCTCGCCGCGCTCGAGGCCCTCCGGCCCCGCGTCGAGCGCGCCGTCGTGGTGGGGGGCGGCCTCATCGGCATCGAGCTCGTGGAGCTGCTCCTTCACGACCGGGTGGCCGTGACCTACCTCATCCGCGAGCCGTGGTACTGGGACCTCGTCCTCTCGCGCGATGAGGCCGGGCTCGTGCACACGCTCCTGCGCGAGCACGGCGTCGAGCTGCTGCTCGAGGACCTCCCCGAGGAGCTGCTCGGCGACGACCGGGGGCAGGTGCGCGAGCTCGTGACCCGCGCGGGGCGTCGCCTTCCCTGTCAGCTCGTGGGCCTCGCCACGGGGGTCCGGCCGCGCATCGCGCTCGCTCAGGCCGCCGGCCTTCCCTGTGGGCAGGGGATCCTGGTGGACCGCACCCTGCGCACCTCCGTCCCCGAGGTCTACGCGGCAGGCGATTGCGCCGAGATTGCCCTCGAGCCCGACGGGCGGACGCTGGTCCAGAAGCTCTGGTACACGGCGCAGCGGCAGGGCGAAGCCGTCGGTCGCGTCCTGGCCGGTCTCGACGCGCCGTACGATCCGGGGGTCCCGTACGGCAGCGCGCAGTTTCTGTTCTGCGACTACCTGACGGTGGGCTGGTTCCCTCACGCTCCGTATCCACCGGCCGCGGAGCTCCTCGGCCGCGCGACCGCGCCCCGTACCGTGGCCGAGCTCGCCCTGCGCGAGCACGTCGTCCGCTCGCCCCGCACCCGCGCCTCGGCGCGCATCGCGTACCTCGAGAACCAGCAGGTCCTCGGGTTCAGCCTGCTCGGAGCCCGCTGGAACGCCGCGCTCCTCATGCGCTGGATCCGCGAGCGCCGGCCGCTCCCCTGGGTCCTCGAGCACCTCGAGGAGGCCCGCTTCGACGAGGAGTTCCGTCGCCCCCCCTTTCCCGAGGGGACCTCGCGTGCGTGACCGCGGCCTCCCGGCGTGGCTCCTCTCGGCGGGGCTCTTCGCCTTCTACCTCGTGCTCTATTTCACGAGCTGGCTCGACCCGGTCGGACGTGCGGTCTGGCCGCGCGGCGACAAGTGGTCGCTCTACGGCATCCTCTACACCGTGGCTGTGCTCCTCGGGGGGGCGCTCTTCATCCGTCGCAACCGGCGCAGCCGCTACCAGGTGATCCGCACCACCGTGATCATGCTGGTGCAGCTACTGCTCGCGTTCCTTATTCCAGCGTGGATGCGCCTCCTCTCGGGGCGGGACTTCTACTTCAGCTACCTCTGGCCGCTGAAGATCGAATACTTCTACCCGGAGACGATCTTCAGCTATCCGCTCCCCTTCGTGCTCTGGAGCTTTCTCGGCGCCTTGGTGCTCGCGCCGCTGCTCGCCTTCCTCCTCGGGAAGAGGTGGTACTGCAGCTGGGTCTGCGGCTGCGGCGGCCTCGCCAACACCGCCGGCGACCCCTTTCGCCACCTCTCGTCGAAGCGCCGCTGGGCCTGGCGGCTCGAGACGGTGAGCATCCACCTCGTGCTGGTGCTGGCACTCGTCACGACCGCTCTGGTGCTCGTCAACTGGGGGGTCGGCAAGGAGCACCCGCGGTTTGCCCAGCTCGCCTTTCGCGTGCAGGCCTTCTACGGCTTCGCCATCGGCGCGCTCTTTTCGGGGATGCTCGGCGTGGGTCTCTATCCGCTCCTCGGCACGCGGGTCTGGTGTCGCTTCGGCTGTCCGATGGCCGCGATCCTCGGCCTCACGCAGAGGGTCGGTCGCTTCCGCATCGCCACGCAGAAGGAGCTCTGCATCGGCTGCGGCAACTGCTCGCACGCCTGCGAGATGGGCATCGACGTGCGCGCCTACGCCATGCGCGGGGAAGAGATCCGTCGCGCCTCCTGCGTGGGCTGCGGTATTTGTGCGCACGTTTGCCCGCGCGGCGTGCTGCGCCTCGAGAACCGGAAAGGAGGAGCGCCATGACCGTCGTCCGGCCCGCCCTCTTCATGGCCATGCTCCTCTGGGCGACGCCCGCCCGAGCTGCGGACCTCGACCACACGGCGTGGGATCGCCTGCTGAAGGCCCACGTCAGCGCCGGACGGGTGAACTACGCGGCGCTCGCCGCCGGCGGACGCGCCGAGCTCTCGGCGTACCTCCAGGCCGTCGCCCGTGCCGACCCTGCGCGCATGGGCCGCGCGGCCGAGCTGGCCTTCTACCTGAACGCCTACAACGCCCTCGTGGTCGGCCAGGTCGTGGCGCGCTGGCCCAAGGTCGTCAGCGTGAAGGAGCTCCCGGGCTTCTTCGACCGCCACACGCACGTCGTGGGCGGGCGAACGCTGACCCTCAACGAGCTCGAGAACGCGGTGCTCAGGCCGCGCTTCCGGGACCCGCGGATCCACTTTGCGCTGGTGTGCGCGGCGCGAAGCTGCCCCCCCCTCGCGTCGGAGGCCTTCCGTGGAGCGACGGTCGAGCGCGCCCTCGAGCGGCTCACCCGGGCCTTCCTGCGGAGCCCTGCCGGCGTGGTGCTGACACCGACGGAGGTCCGGCTCTCGCGCCTCTTCGACTGGTACGCCTCGGACTTCGGCGGCGCGGGAAAGGTGTTGGCCTTCGTCGCGCGCTACCATCCCGCGGGGAGCGCGCTGCTCGTGCCGCGCCGTCGGGTGACCTTCCTGGCCTACGATTGGGCCCTGAACGGCAGGTAGGCGTATACTAGCGACGCTCCGGCGGTGGCCGAGGCTGGGCCGGCCATCCCCGAGGGGGATCCTTCAGAGGCGGTGGGAAGAGACGAGACGCGCGCGCATGTCCGGGGTGCCGTTCGCATACCCGCCCGAGGGGGCGGTGATGGTTTCCGCCGAGGGGGCTGTCGTGCTGGCCCACGACGGGTTCGACGGCCGACCGCTCTGGCAGCGGACCCTCGACGCGACGGTGGTGGGGCTCGCGGCCTCTCCGTCCGGCGTGGCGGCCCTCGACGAGAGCGGGCTGCTCTCGAGACTCGCGCTCTCGGACGGCGCTCCCCTCGCCGCGAAGGCGGTGGCGTCTTCGGTGCGCGCCTTCGCCCACGCGGCCCGTGCCGAGGTGGCGGCCATCCTGACCGAAGGTTCGCTCCTGCTCGTGCCGGGGGACGAGCTGCCGCGCACCGTGGCGCAGGTAAGCGCCTTCGCGGTGGCGGTGCGGGCCGACGGCTCGGCCATCGCCGTCGGACAGCCCGACGGCCGCGTGCAGGTCTTCGATGCGGCGAGTCGCACGCTCCTCGGTGGCTGCCAGGTCCAGGCGGCGGTGCAGTCCGTGACCTGGAGCCCGCTCGGCCACTGGGTGGTGGCGGCCGGGCAGCAGATCGTGGCCGTCGCCCCCGATGGCAGTCACGGCGAGCTCCGCTACACGGCACGCGGCAACGTGGTTCCCGAGTGCCTCGCTCCGAGCGTCGACGGCAAGCTCCTCGGCTTTCGCGCGGGCCCGCACCTCGTGCAGGTCCTCGAGTGGGGGCGGAGTCGCCTCGTCGGCAGCGCGGTCTACGAGCGGGAGGTAGGGGCCGTGGCCTTCGGTGCCGGTCGCTCGCTCGGCGTGGGGCTCGACGGTGGGGACGCAGACCGGCTGGATCTGGTGACCGAGGAGGTCTTCAGCACCACCGGGCATCCGGGCCGTCCTACGCGGAGCTGGACCGTCGCCTTGCGGGTCGAGCGCGGGCTCCTCGCCGACGTGTTGCCGCAGGTGGCGCCGCCGACCGAACGCGTGCCGCCCCTCGCATCGCGCGAGAAGCGTGGCGTCCCGCCCACGCGTCGCGTCCTTCCCTGGGTGCTCGGGCTGCTCGTCGCGGCGCTCGTGGGCGCGGCGGGCCTCTGGCTCGGCATCCTGCGTCGGTGAGCTACGGCGCTTCCCGCTCTACGGCGGGAACTTCGCGCAGTCGTGGATGTCCACCCGGTCGAGGTCCCACGGCATGGTGCCGTAGTCGTGGTAGCTCATGCAGTTGAGCCCGTCCTCGCCGGCGTTCATGCCGCTCAGCTTCCACTGGGGACGCTCGATCTCCCAGATCCCGTTGCAGGCCAGGATCGAACGCGCGGTGCCGTGCGTGGCGCTGTCCGGGAAGTCGCTGACCTGGGCCTTGCAGACCCATTCCTTGACCATCTGCCCGTTCAGCGAACCTTGCATCGCGCACGAGTCGAACGTGAAGCAGAGTTTGCTGCCCGTGGACTGCTTGTTCCAGCAGTCCACGTAGGCCACGGCCACCATCAGCAGGTTCTTCGCATCGGTGGACGAGCCGCTGAGCGCGATCTTCTTCGCGCAGGTGCCGCCATTGGCGGCGGTGCAGGATTCGTCGGCCGCGCACCCCGTGCAGCTCGCACCTTGAGGCTTGCTGCACTTGCCGCTGGCATCGCCGCTCGCCGGTCCGTCTCCCGCCGGCCGCAGGTCACCGGTGGGCGTCCAGATGTCCGGGATCGGGCCGCCGCCGTCGAGGTACCCCCATCCTCCGTCCCCGAGCGTGAACCCGTCCGCCTTCGCCCGGGCGTCCTTGCGCCCCGTTTGACTGCTCCCGCAGCCGGCGACCAGCCCGGCGAGCAGCGCTCCGCAAAGCCATCTCTGGGTCTTCATGCGTCGTCCGTGCCATCCCTGCGCGTGAGGTGCGCCACGAGGCGACGATCAGTTTACACCATCACCATCCGTCGCGCGCCGGTCACGACGCGGCAGCGGACCCGGCCTGGCTGGCGTCGAAGGCGGCCCGCAGGCTGAGCGCGAGCTGCACGCGGTCGCTCACGAGCTTCGTCATGCGCTCTTGCACCTCCTCGGGGGCCGCGAGCAGGGACCAGGCCGAGGCGCCGTCGTCCTCGATCGTCGGAGCGCTCGTCAGCCGCTCCACCCACGCGATGCGCTGCGCCGGGGGCGGATGGCTGTCGTAGGCCGACCCCGCGTGCTCCATCGCCTCGGCGAAGGCGGCCTCCACCTGATCTTCGAAGCTCGCCGCGGGGAGCGTGGCCTCCGGGCTCTCACCGGCCGCGTCCGCCGCCGTGTTCGTGGGGCTCGTCTCCGCGCTCCGCGTCGCGACGATCGACGCGGCGTCGGGGGCGGATAGCCGGTAGAGGTTCCGGATCGGCCGGGCCTCGGCGATGGCCTGCTCGATCTCGTGGTTCGTGCGCAGGTCGAACTCGATGCTGCGCCGGATCACCGCGCGAAGGCCGTCGCCGAAGGCCTTCGCCCCGCAGGTCAGCGCGGCCCACCGATCGGCCAGCACCTCCTGCAGGCGCGAGGCGCCGTGCGAGACGCGCAGGTAGATGCGGTGGAAGGCGTTGAGGAAGAGCCACGCGGGATTGAACCAGGTGGCCGCGCCGCCGCGGGCCATCCCCTCTGCGCTGGCCAGGATCGTGCGACGGACGTGCAGCGCCAGCCCGCCACCGGCCGTGTCCCGGTTCGAGAAGTGGCCGTACTCGTGCGCGAGGATCGCCCGGAGCTGGGTCGCGGTCAGGCCGTCGAGCGCGCCGAGCCCCAGGATCAGGCAGCGCTGCGTCTGCCCGGACATGCGCTTCCAGAACGAGCCGCGCTCGAAGACGGCCACCGACGCGTCGGGGACCAGATAGACGGCATCCACGGGGCGCGTGCCGATGGTCTGGGCCAGCTCGCGCAGCATGGCGAAGAGGGCAGGGGCCTGCGCCTCTTCCAGGCGCTCCCCCGGGTCCTCGTCGCGGACGCGCGCGAAGAGGCTCTTCAGCATGGCCCACAGCGTGATGACCGTGAGTATCGCCACCACCGCGACGAGCTTGATCGGGATGCGTCCGAGGGCCACGAAGCCGTAGATGATGCCACCGCCCGCCCCGATGACCAGCAGCAGCACCATCGGCAGCGACAGATAGAAGTAGAAGGAGGTGACGCCGAGGACCGCGGCGTAGGCCTTGCGCACGCGTCGCATGCCGGCCGAGGGAGTCGTGGTGGCCTCGGGGCTGGCGAGCGCGACCGCGCGCAGAGTGAGGCGCGACAGCACGACGCCGACGAGGAGCAGGAGCACGAGCCCGCCGGCCCACCCCGCCGCGGTGAGGCCGACGTAGCGCGCGTAGCGCCAGTTCCGCGCCTTGGCCCCGATCCCCGACTCGGCCAGGATGCGCTCCGCCTCCGACGCGGGAAAGCCGAGGGCCTGCGCGCGACGGATCTCGCGCTCCGCCCGCTCCCAGTCCTCCATCGCGGAGGCGTGGATCCCGCCGTAGAGGTGCGTCAGCATGGCGTCGGGGCGGAGCTGGCTCAGGGCCGCCACCGCGCGGCCGAGCAGCTCCTTGTCCCCGAGCTTGATCGCCGACGCGGCGACAGCGGTGCAGCTCGGAAACTCGCTCGCGTCGCGTCGCAGCACCTCCTCCGCGACGGCCCGCAGCTCGCGCCGGAGCGCCGGGGCGTTGAGGCCCGCGTGGCGCGCGGCGGTGGGGCCCGTGAGCGGAAAGAGCGCCCCGAGGAGCGCGAGCCGGCTCTCCGGGTCGTCCCGGATAGCCCGCGCGGCCCGTGCGGCCTCCAGCTCCGCACCGGGGGGACGAACCGCGGCGGCGGAGGGGCTCGCGGCACGACCTGCCGGCTGCGCCCTGGCCGCCCCCGCCAGGGCCAAAGCGACCACGATTACCACTCCTTGTCCTCTCAGGTGCATGCCTCGCTCCCTTCCTTCAGGCCCCCGGCCGCCGGCGTTTGGCTCCGGCTACCTTCCCTTGGGGCCTCGTGCCGGCCGCTTGTCGCAGACACATTTTGGAGATACGAGCCCCGCGGGCGCTTCTCCCTGGCCGTTGCCAACGCGCAGCCCGCTGCGCCATAGTGCCGGCCATGCACAACCCGGGTCGGACGTCGTGGCTTCTCGCCGCCTTGCTTTTCACCGGCTGCGTCACCAAGGAGGCGATCTTCGTCGACGGGCCGCCCCCCGTCGCTCCCGACGCGGCGGTGGCCGACGCGCAGGCCTGGGGCGATCTGCCGAGCGGCCCCGCCCCGGAGCGGTCGGTCTGCACCGAGACCATCGACGTGGTCTTCGTGCTGGACGTCTCGAGCTCGATGGACTTCGTCCTCGACAAGCTCGAGCGCGAGATCGATGCCGTGGTCACGGCCTCGAACGCGCTGGCGAAGGATTCGCACTTCGGCCTCATCGCCTTCGTGGACAACCATCACCTCGACGTGAGCGGCCCGCTCGACGGGGGCAAGGTGCACCAGGCTGCCGACACGCTGCGCGCCGCCTTCCGTCACTACAAGCAGACCTACACCATGCCGAACCGCAACCCGGGCGACGGACCGAGCGGCCCCACCACGCAGAACCCGGTCTGCGAGGAGAACGCCCCCGACGCGCTCGTGGCGGCGGCGAAGGACTTCCCGTGGCGCGCCAAGTCCACGCGCGTCGTGATCCTCGCCACCGACGACACGTTCCTCGAGCGCCCCGACAACTACGGGGACCGCGACGGCGACGGGAAGATGGACAAGACCGACTGGCCGAAGGAGGGGGACTACCCGGCGGGGCAGACGCTCGCCGACGCCGTGACCGCGCTGAAGGGGGCCAAGGCGCGCGTCTTCAGCTTCTCCCGGCTGAGGCCCCCCGACCCGCTCGACTTCCAGGCCTACCTGTCGAAGTGCGGCACACCCAGACGGCACCCCTGGGAGGCCGTGAGCTGGGGCTGGAGCGCGACCTACAAAGGACAGGCGCCGATCCCCGACCAGACCGACGGCAAGAATTTCGATCTGGACGAGGTACGCCGCGGCAAGCTGTCCCTCTCGGAAACGATCAACCACGTGGTCGTGCAGAGTCGCTGCAACCCGATTGACAAGTAGGTCCCCTGCGGACCGGAGGTCGAGACGCCATGAGATCGTTGAGCGTGATGCTTGGATTGTTTTTCGCCGCGGCGCTGGTGGGATGCGGCGGCAAGATCACCGTTGGTGACGGCTGCACGCGCATCGCCGAGGCGGCCTGCGCGCAGGTCGTGCAGTGTGGAAGCACCGTCGACCAGGCGGCGTGCGTCGCGGACAGTAAATCCCGCTGCTGCGGGAACGCCGGCACCTGCGACAAGGAAGAGGCCCGCGGCTCCGGGGGGATCGACGCCTGCGTGACGGCGCTCAAGGCCCGCACCTGCGACCAGGTGACGGCCGGCACCGCGCCCAGCGAGTGCCAGTAGCCCTTTCTTTGGCCTCTGCGGTCACGGCGCGGGTGGTCCGGCCAGACGTAGGATGCGCGCACAGAGGACATCTGTAAGGAGCCTCGGCCGATGAAGACCTCGCCGCATCTATTGTCGACCTTCGCCCCCGGGTGGCTGGCGCTCCTGGCCGGGCTCTGGAGCGGTTGTCCCGGAGAGTACGCGTCGCGCCCCTCGGACGGCCGCCACGACAGTCTGGCCGAGGCGGGCGTCGGTGCGCCCCTGCTGGACGGCGAGGTCTCGACCGCCCCCATCTACGCGCGCGACGGATCGTTCGACGGGCCCTGCGCGGAGGCGCGCTTTCCGCTCACCGAGACGCAAGAGACCTTCGCCGTGCCGAAGAACGCGCGCTACATGCACGTCAAGGCGTGGGGCTCTGGGGGCAACGGCCAGGGGCTCTGCACTCCCAAGGTGGACGCCGGGATGGGCGGCTTCTCCGAGGCGGTCTTCGCGGTGGAGCCGGGCGGCGCGGTGGAAGCGGGGACGCCGCTCATCGTGATCGTGGGCAAGCGCGGGCGCTCCGGCTCGACGGGCGAAGAGGAGATGCGCTTCGGCTTCGGCAACCGCGGTGGGGGCGGCCTCACGGGCATCTTCCTCGGCCCGGAACGCATCACCGAGAAGAGCGCGGACAAGGCGCTCGTGATCGCCGGGGGCGGCGGTGGCGCGGCCAGCGTCTCGTGCGCGCCCGCGGGCCCCGGCAACCACGACAAGCCCGAGCAGGCGGGCGGCCAGCCGACGATGAAGGGGGGCGACGGGGGAGAGCCCGGCAACGGCGGCGCCGGGGGCTATCGCGGCGGCGCCGGCGGCGGCAAGGGGAAGTCCGGCCGCGGCGGCACGGGCTTCGTGCATCCGAAGGCACTGCAGCAGCAGGTGCTCTTCGCCGACCCCGGCAGCAGCGCGCCGCGCAAGAGCGACGACCCCGAGTACGACGGCAAGGCTGGCAAGGAAGAGGCCAGCGGCTGGATCGTGATCAGCTTCAACTGCAAGCGCCCCAACATCAGGTAGCCGGCGGTTTCCAGGCCGGGTCGAGCTCGACGAGCGTCGCGCCCCAGCCCCCCGCGGCCTCGTCCCCCAGCCGATAGGTCACGACGATCGCCGGCAGCCGTTCGAGGATGGCGTGCACCGACCGACGGAGCGCGCCGGTCCCCTTGCCATGCACGAGTCGCACGGAGAAGATCCCGCGCGCGTGGCACTCCTCGAGATAGGCCGGCACGAGCTCGCCGAGCTCGCGCGGATGGAAGGTGTGGAGGTCGAGCGTCCCGTCGATCGGGACTTCGATCGCCTCGGGCGCCTCGGGCGCCTCGGGGAGCGCCTCGTCGTCGTCCGAGTCGCGTGGGCTGGACATGCGGTGAGTATGGCACGGAGGACCCGCGCCGCAGAGCCGCCGCCCATCGACGGTGCACGCCGGCCCGCGCGATGCGTCCGAGCATGAGCGAAGCCGAACTCGCCGCGCGGTTGCGCTCCGTCCCCTGGCCGGCCCTTGCCGGGTGTCTGCCGCAGGTGCGAGCGGCAGTGGAGCGGGTGCTCGCGGGCGAGCCGGCCGAGCGCGTGCTGGACCGCGCCCTGCGCGAGCCGGCCTTCGGGCGCGACGAACGGGCGGTGATGGCCGAGGCCGTCTTCGGCGTGGGCCTCTGGCGCCGACGTCTGGCCTACCAGGCGGGGTCCGACGCGACGGGAGCGCTCCTCTTCGCGCTCCTCAGGGACCTGGCCGGCCTGCCGGAGGAGCTGGCCGGCGAGCTCTCGGGGCTGCGCGCTCCGTTTCCGCCCCCGCGGCCGCCTCCGTGCGAGCTCGCCACGCGCTGGTCGCTCCCCGACTGGCTGGCCGCCTGCCTCGTGCGGAAGCTCGGCGCCGACGGTGCCGAGGCCTTCGCGCGGGCGGTGAATCGCCCCGGGCCGATCGCGCTTCGCGCCAACCTGCTCCGGACCTCGGTCGAGGCGCTGAAGGCGCGGCTCGCCGCCGAGGGAGTCCCGACGCGCGCCGGCGCGCACGCCCGCACCTGTCTCGTCGTGGAGGCGCCGCGGGCGAACCTCCTGCCGTTGCCGGCCTACCGCGAGGGGCTCTTCGAGGTGCAGGACGAGGGGAGCCAGCTCCTCGCCCTGCTCGTCGACGCCCACCCCGGCGAGACGGTCCTCGAGCTCTGCGCCGGGGCGGGCGGCAAGACCCTGGCCCTCGCCGCCGAGCTCGGGAATGCGGGCGCGCTCCACGCCTTCGACGTGGATGCGTCCAAGCTGGCTCGCCTCGAGCAACGGGCGCGTCGGGCCGGCGTCGCGAATCTTCGCGTGCATCGGGGGACGCTCCCCGAGAGCCTCGCCGTGGACCGCGTCTTCGTCGACGCTCCGTGCTCCGAGCTGGGCACCCTCCGCCGCGGCCCCGACCTGCGCTTTCGCCTCGAGCCGGCGACCTTCCCCGCGCTCGAACGCACGCAGCGCGAGCTCCTGGCCCGGGCAGCGCGCCACGTGCGTCCCGGGGGACGCCTGGTCTATGCCACCTGCACCTTGCGCCCCGAGGAGAACGAAGACCCGGTCGCGGCCTTTCTCGCCGCGCGCCCCGACTTCTGCCTGGTCCCGCCCACCTGCCTTCCGGAGGCCTTCCGGCGCGGCCCCTTCTTCGAGGCTCTGCCGCACCTGCACGGGACCGACGGCTTCTTCGCCGCCGTATTCGAGCGTCGACCGGCCTAGGTGATGGAGCGCAGCGAGCCTCCCGTCGGCCGTCGTACCGGGCCGCCAGGGCAATCGAGTTCTCCGGATGGAAGAGACCGGGGAGGGCCCAGGGCGCTCGTGACGCGGGCCCTGGCGGACGCCGCCGCTTGCATGAGCCGGCAGCGGTGCGGAGTGGGCCGGCGCAAGCGGCGGCTCGGGCCCTCGCGCCAGCCGCGGAATGGGGGGGAGGGAGGGCGGCTGGCACTCGGGACGCCGCCCGGGCCTCGCGTCACCTCGCGCCCCCTTGGGCTCCGGTGATCGCGGT
>JADLHG010000067.1 GCA_020848905.1 Deltaproteobacteria bacterium | reverse complement strand
GCCCCGCCGGCCTCGCCCGCTCCGAAGCCGTGAACGACGGGCGAGTTCGACGGACGGTGCGACCCTGCCCGTTCCGCGCGCGAGCTGCGTGTACGCTCGCGCTCCTGCTCCTCCCCGCCTGCGACGATACGCTCGGCGCGCTGCCGAGCGGCTCCGTGCGTGCGGGCCTACGCTGCGGCGTCTGCTACTCGCCGAACTGGACCGGCGCGGGCGGCGACGAATTCGGCAGCGCCGCCTCGGGAAAGACGCTCGAAGAGCTGGCGGGGATGGGGATCCGCGGCGTGAGCTTCATCCTCACGGCCTGGATGGACGACCTGACCAGCGTGCGCGTGGACGACAGCCCGTACCACCCGCGACGGCGAACCCTCGACGGCGTCCGCGTGGACGCGGCGCGCGCACGGCGGCTCGGCATGCAGATCGTGTTGAAGCCCCAGCTCTGGATCCGCACCGGAGAGTGGGGGGGCGTCCTGCGACCCGACGAGGCGAAGGGGGGCTGGGGGGCCTGGTTCGCGTCGTATCAGGGCTACGTGCTGGAGGTGGCGCGCGCGGCCGAGGAGCTCGGCGCAGACGCCCTCTGCGCGGGGACCGAGCTCGGCACGAGCACGCGGCAAGAGGCCCGCTGGCGCGCCCTGCTCGGCGAGGTGCGGCGTGTCTATCGGGGGCGCCTCTATTACTGCGGCGCGTCGGACGACGTGGAGGGCGTGGCCTTCTGGGACGCGGTGGACGCGCTCTCGCTCAGCCACTACCTCCCGCTCTCCGACGGACGCCACCCGTCGGACGGCGAGCTCTTCCAACGCGCGAGCGACGCGGCGGCGAAGCTCGTGGCGCAGGCGGAGCGGCTGGGGCGACCGCTCGTCCTGAGCGAGGTCGGCTTTCCGAGCCACCTGGACGCGACGCGACGCCCCTGGCACTGGCCCCCCGAGGGAGAAGACCGCTATCCGAGCGCCGAGGGCTACGCGCTCCAGGCCCGGGCGTACCAGGCGATCCTCGGCACCTTCGGGCAAGCCGAACGCGTCGAGGCGCTCTATTTCTGGCGCTGGTACACCGACCCGCCGCGAAGCGGCGAAGGCCCCACCGCGTACACGCCGTGGGGCAAGCCGGCCGCCGAGGTGTTGCGGCGCGCCTGTCAGCCGACGGCGCTCTGACCGATCCCGAAAGTCCGCTTCACGCGACCCCAGAGCGGATCGGCCAGGAGCGCGGCGCGCAGAAGCGAGCGCAGCAGCGTGACGGCACGCGCGGCGGGCGCGGGCGCGACGGGCAGGGTGAGGTCGGCGCGGCAGAGCGCCTCGAGGTAGCCCTGCTGCACGCAGCCTTCGAGCGAGAAGACGTAGAGCTGCGGCGTGTAGCGGCGCGCCCGTCGGAGATTCGTCACGAGCTGCTCGAGCGTGAGCCAGCGTCCGCCGACGACCGGGTGCAGAAACTCCACGCCTCCGCCGGTCAGTCCGACGGCCACGCCGTCCGCCTCGGCCCCGAAGCCGTCCACCAGCGCCTCGCCCCAGGGCGCGGGGAGCAAGCTCTGGTAGAGCATCAGCACCTCGCGGTCCACGCCGAGGTTCACGAGCCCGAAGGTGCGCTGCAGGAGCGTGGAGCGGGCGCGTCGTTCGTCCACCACGAGCGGGAGCTGGTAGCTCTCGACGCGATACCCGTCGGCGCGGATGGCCTGTACGAGCGTCGCGTAGCGGGCCTGCGCCTCGCGGAGCACGCGGCGACTGCGCCGACGGCGGAGCATGCGCTGCAGAGCGCGCCCGCCGTATTGCACGAGCGCGAGCGCGTCCGCGTGCGGGCTCTCGATGTCGAGCCCCACGGCGTCGAAGAGCAGGGCGTGCTCGTCGGCCCAGGCCCGCAGCTCGACATAGCGCGCGGCCGCGAGGTCGGCGTTGTCCGCGGTGAGCCAGTACCCGTCGGCAGTCCCGAGCACGAGCCAGGCCGTGACGGGGATCCCGCGTCGATTGAGCTCGGCGATCGCCTCGCGCCGCGGCGCCGAGAGGTCCAGCATGGCCATCGCGACGCCCGCGCCGGCGGCACGCAAGGTCGCGAGCACCGGCTCCGAGAGGAGCGCGGCGAGCGGTTCCACCTCGAGCTCCACGAAGAAGGTCAAGGACGGGGACGGAGCCTCGGAGCTCATGCGGCTGCGGCGGCGAAGCGCGTCGGGGGAGGGTGGGGCAGGAGCGGCGGCCCGACGGTTCGGGCTACGGGCTACTTAGCCGAGCCCGCCACGACGACCATGACCTTGATCGCCGCGGGGTCGGGGCCGAGCTTCACCGCGTAGCTCCCGGCGGCGGGGAGCACCAGCGCGTGCTTGGCGCGCACCTGGACGCAGGGGAGCACGCTCGTCGCGGTGCGATAGATCGGCAGGACCTTGCCCTGCGCGTCCTGCACCTCGAACGGCAGGTTCAAGTCCAGGTAGAGCACGACTGTCGCGCGCCCGGAGGTCGAGAGCTTGAGGAAGCCGACCTGGTTCGGCGGGACGCCCACGCGGTAGGTGGTGGGCGCCACCTTCACCTCGCCGGCGGAGGCCTTCGTCGTGGTGGCCTCGACGTCCGCGTACGGCCCCTCCACGAGGACCTTGCAGGCCTCTTCGTCGTAGTCGAGCTTCTCGGCCGCGTCGGGGCCGAATCCGGCGTCGGCCTTCGGCACGCCGCGGTCCCGGGCCGTGATCGGCTCCTGGAGCGTGCTGCTGTCGGGCTTGAGGGTTTCCTTCGCGCCGCAGCTCGCAACGCCTAGAAGAAGGATGGCCAGAGAGGCCGAGGGGGACATCGTGCGCGTCATGGTCCTCTACTCCGTGCTGCGCGGCCAACGCGATTCCTCGCGGCTATAACACGATCCGCGGCGGATGTTGACGCCCGATTCGCGGCCCGGCCCGAGGGAGGCGGCGGGGGCCCCGCGCCGGGGCTACCTGCCGGCGCTTCCGACGGAGAAGGCCCGGACCACCCGCTGCACGAGCGCCTCCATGCGCTGCAGGTAGCGTTCGCCGCCGGCCAGGTTCGTGCCCCCCGGCAGCCGCACCACCCGCGCCCCGGTCTTCTCGGCCATGAGCTGGGCCGTGCGGTCGGGGTAGTAGTCCTCTTGCAGGAGCACGGACACGCGTTCGCTGCGCATGAGCAGCATGACCTGCAGGACGTGCGAGGGGCTCGGCGGGATGCCGGGCTTGGGCTCGAGCTGCGCCACCACCCGCAGCCCGAGGAAGTCGGTCAGGTAGACCCAGGACTTGTGATAGGTGACGACCGGCCGGCCGCGGACCGAGGCCGCGAAGGCCAGCCATCGTCGGCGCGCGCCGCCGAGAGCCGCCACGAAGGCCAGGGCGTTTCGGCGATAGGTCGCCGCGCCCGCGGGGTCGAGCTGCCCGAGCCGCTCGCCGAGGACCCGCGCGATGCGCACGGCGTTGTCCGGGTCGGTCAGGTAGTGCGGGTTTCCTCCCGGATGGACGTCCCCTTGGCTGCGGTCGACCTTGGCCTGCGGCACGTCCTTGAGCTGCGCGAGCGTCGAGCAGTCGAGGTGCCCCGCGGTCCCGGGCTGGATGGCCGGGTTTCGTGCGCCCGAGAGGAGCGTGGGGAGCCAGCCCACCTCGAGCCCGAGCCCCACGGTGAGCAGAAGGTTCGCCCGATTGAGCTGCAGCGCGAGGTGCGGGCGCGCATCGGCGTAGTGCGGGTCCTGCGTGGGCAGGGTGAGCGAGAAGACCTCCGCCCGCGCGCCGGCCACCTCGCGGGCGAGCGCGGCGAGGTCGGGCACGGTGGCGGCGATGCGCAGACCGGCGCGGGCCGGGTGCGGCACGGCGAGAAGGAACGCGGGGAGAAGACCGAGAAGCAGGCGACGCATGGACGACCCTCGTCAGAACTTGTGCGCCCCGTGCGCCCCGATCACGAGCTCGAGGGCCAGGAGCACCGCATGGAAACTGCCCCGCCACCAAGGGCGGTCGTAGTCGTACTGGAGGCGGAGACGCGAGAACTCGGAGGGCCAGAAGGTCAGGTTCCCCGAGGCGCGCTGGCGCAACCCGGTCCACTCGGGGTCGAGGTCGTCGCCCGGGTTGCCGGTGACGTACTCGTAGCGACCGGCGACCGACCAGCGGCGCGCGAAGCGATAAAGCAGGTACGTGTAGAGCCCGTGGTCTACGAGCGTGCGCCCCGGGAGCTGGCGCCGCCGGAGGAGCCATTCGGCGTCGAGCGAGACGACGGTGTAGCTTCCGTGGGTGATCGGGCGGTACTTCACGTAGAGGTCGGCGCCCACGACCTCGGTGCGGTTGCCGCGCGCCGTGGCGTTGGGTCCGAAGGCTCCCGACGCGCCGAAGAGCAGCGACCAGTCCGCGCCGAGCGGCACGAAGTGCTTCATGGCCGCCGTGTATTCGAGGTCGGCCGGCCCCTTCACGGCGTAGTCGGCGCCACCGAGGAAGCTGCGGGCCGTCTCGGCCCCGTTCGCGTTCGTCACGCTCCCGAGGAGCTCGACGTACCAGGGGAGCGGCAGGAGCACCGACAGCTCCGCACCGAGGCCGCGGTTGCCTTCGGCGCCGAGGAACTTCCCCACCACGAGGGGCTGGTTGACAAAGGCCCGCGCGTGCGGGTGCGCGGCGTTGATGCGGCCGAAGCGCGTGAGGAATTGCCCCGCGCGCGCCTGCAGGTTCCAGGGGAGCGCGAGCGTGGTGCCGTAGGCCTCTTCCACCTCGACGCCTTCGGTGCCGAAGACGATGAAGCCGTCGAAGCGGAAGTAGGGGTCGACGCTGGCCGCGAGCGAGAGCTCCACCTGCTGCAGGTTGAAGCCGGTGCGCGCGGGGTCGTGCCCCCCCGCCACGAGGGGGGTCTCGGTGCTGAACGCCGCGAAAGCGAAGTCAGCGATGACGGCGATCTCGGGGTTGAGCGATTGCAGAAAGCGCGCAGCGGGGCCGGGCTGCGTCGCGGGAGTGGCGGCGGCCGAGCCCGACGCGGCGCGCGCCCCGGCGGCCTGGCGATCCTGGGCCAGGGCGCGCGCGAGCTCCTCTCTCTCGCGGGCGCTCGGCTGCGAGGCCGGGGCGGAGGCCGGAGCGGATGCGGGCCCGGAGGTCGGGGCCGCAGTCGGCGCAGCCGCGGGGGGCGTCTCCGTCGAAGATCGCTCGGGGGGCGCGGCGCGCAGCGAGCCCGACGGAGCGGCCAGGGTGGCCAGCCAGACCAGCGCGAGCACAGCGAACGCGGGGCCTCGTGTCATCGGGCGCCCCTCGAAGCTCGGGCCTTGCGCGGCGCCGAGGGCATCGGCCCGTCGCAGGGAGGGCAGCGACCGTAGAGGATCACCTCGTGCGCCTCGAGCCGAAAGCCTGGAGGGGTGAGGGTCGACAGGTCCCGGGGACAGCCGGGGACCTCGAAGACCTGGCCGCAGGCGCGGCAGTGGAAATGATGGTGGTGGTGCTTGCCCGCTACCTCGTACCGCGTGGGCTGGCTGGGTAGTTCGACGGGGACGAGCCACCCCTCGGCCACGAGCCCCTTGAGGGTCCGGTAGACGGTGGCCAGGCCCAGGTTCGGGGCCTCGTGCTGCGCCGCCTCACGGACCTCCTCGGGGCTGAGCGGCCGGTCAGCCTGATAGAGCGACCGGCGGATCGCCGTGCGCTGGGTCGTGGACCGGAGCATCGGTTGCGCGCGCATCGAGGGGCCCCTCTTGAAACTGAGAAGCCATTATCAAGAAGGCGGGGCGGCTGTCAACGGGGCGCGAGCGGAGAGCAGAGAGCGGAGAGGGGCGCGAAGCGGGGCCTTACTTGTGGCGCATTCCATTGCCGGCATAGATGCGCGCTGGCTGCTTCCCGCCAAAGGCGCCGACGGCGAATTCGCGCGAGGGACGGGAGCCGACCTGGAAGCGCACGCCGAACATGTGCCGAGCGCCCTTGGCAGGCTTCTGCGTCCCGGGCTGGAGGTCTTCCGACCAGGTGTGGTGCAGCAGGGTGACATTCAACTTGGACCAGCCGAGGCGATGCGACCCCACCGTCACGCGGGAATTGGACGCCGCGGGCGGCTTGTCGAGGGACTGGGAGAGCGCGGGCAGCGCGGTCGGAGGCGCCGCGACGGGCTTCACGGCCCCGGGTCGCGCGGCCTGGAGGCGCTCACCGCCCTTGCCCAGGCGCCAGGTGCTGGCGCGCTTGGCGCCCTGCATCGTGAGCACCGCGGCCTCACCGTCCCGCTGGTAGTTGAGCGTTAGGCTCTGGTGGTTGCCGCGCTCCGCGGCCGCCGTGAGGTTGCGCAGCGCCGTGAAGAGCGCCCGTGAGGGACCGTTCGGCGCGCCGTCGTGCCCGGCCGCGAAACGCCCGCGACCGGTGAAGAGCCAGCGCTTCCCCTTCTGCCCCTGGACGCGAATGTTGATGCCGCCGTCCTTCTGCGGGATGACGTGGTAGGTGATCGGCTTCTGGCCCGGCAGCTCGAGCGTGACCCAGTGTCCGTTCACGTCCCGCGCGTACTTCAGCGAGGCCTGCGCGTGGCTCGTCCCGGCGAGTACCTGTTGAAAGGCCTCCGCGGCGCGGCTGCCCGAGGAGGCCTGGACCCGCCCCGCACCGAGGAGCAGGACCGCGCTGAGCATCGTAGGGAGAAGGGCTCTTCCTCGCATTTGGCACTCCTGCAGGGTTCGAGCGTCGATTCTTGTAGCGATTCTTGCAGTGCTCGTGCCAGGAGGTGCGAGACGCAGGTGCGCGGATCTCCTACGGCGGAGCTACGGAATGGGGACGGCAGGCCCCACGCGGGCGTCCTTCACGAAGAGCAGGAAGCTGCCGGCGCGGTCCGGCTCCTCGAGGAGGACGAGCTCCACCACGAGCTCCCGGCGCCACCCGTTCTCGACCGCGAAAGGAAGCGCGATAGGTTCGAGGATCCCTTGAAGCGGCGGGCCCGGCAGCTCCCCGAGAGGACGCGGCGTGCCCAGGACGCGCAGCGCGCCGTACGCGTCCGCCGGGACGCGCCCCTCGGCCACCGCGACGGGAGCGGCCCCGCGATGGAGCTCGACCTCGCTCCGCAACGTGGGTAGCGGCGAGAAGCCCTCGTCGGTGAGGGTGCGCCCCGCCTCCTGCAGCTCCACGCCGCCAAGCCCGAGCAAGATCCCCGGCCGGGGCCAGGCGGCCGGCAGCTCCGCCCGCAGCGCGACCGAGACGGTGCCCTCGCCGGAAGCGCAGCTCGCGAGAGCCAGACCCGCCAGGGCCGCCGCGACGCCCACCGCACGCGCCGGTCCCAAAGGCCCGCTACGGCCGTTCGCCCGTCGAGAGCGGATAGCCGCGCTCCTTCCAGACCCGGATCCCCTCGTCGAGCACCTTGACCCGCGTGAAGCCGTTCTGCGCGAGGGTCTTGGCCGCGAGCTCGGACTCGGCGTGGGGGCACGCGCAGTAGGTCACGATCCAGCGCGCCTTGGACAGCTCGCCGTGCCGCGTCTTCACCTCGAAGAAGGGCATCGAGAGGGCGCCCGCGATGTGCTCGGCGAGGTAGTCGTTTTTCGGGCGCACGTCGAGGAGCACGAGGTCGACGCCGCGGTCGCGGAGCGCCTTCACCTCGTCCACCGGCGCGTAGAGCGCAGCGCTCTTGAACGGACTGCCGTCGGGGCCCGGCCCGCCGTCGGCCCCACCGCCACTCCCGCCGCACGCCACGGCGAACGTCGACAGAAGCAGGGTGCACACCCACGCTCTTGCCGTGCTCGAAAGGTTCACGCCCTCGCCACCGCTCGTCCGCTCGTCCATCCCTGCTCCTCGTCGCTACCTGGCCTGTAACCCGCGCACGAACGCGACCACGTCCTCGAGCTCCTGTTCCCCGAGGAGCTCCTGGTACGCGCTCATCGGCGTGTCGCGACGTCCACGCCGCAGACCCTGCCGCAGATACCCGTTCGTCGCCGTGCGCAGGAACTCGGGGTTCGCGAGGCTGAGCGCGCTCCCCCCCTGCCCCTTGTCCCCGTGACAGTCGCGACAGCGCTCCGCGTAGAGCGCCGCCCCCCGCGCGACATCGCCCGCGAGAGGTCGTTCGTCGAGCGTCGTCGGAGCGTCGCGACGCCAGCTCGTGAGGTGCTTCACGAGCTCGGTCACGACCGCCTCCGAGAGCGGCCCGCCCTCCGAGGCCCCCCAGGCCGACATCGAGGTCCCGGGGCGGCCCTTGACCACGCCGGCCTTGAGGAAGTCCTCGCTCGCCGCCGCCAGAAAATCGGGGTTCGCGAGCGCGTTCGCCTGGGGCGCCGCGTAGCCCTCCCCCTTCGCCCCGTGGCAGACGGCGCAGTACTCGCCGTAGAGCTCGGCCCCCGTCGGCGTCGGGGCGACGCTCGGGTCGTCGCAGCCGAGCAGCGCCGCGAGCCCGCCCCACAGCCACCATCGCAGGGCACGTCCCATCCGGCGCTCAGTATAGATTCCCTCCTCGGCCCGAGCCACCCGTCGCGCGGCCGCGCCGCGGGGTCTTCACGGTGCGACTGGTCTCCATCCGGCCGTCCCGCTATGCTGGGAGGCGCCTCGAGGCCTCGTTCCTCCTCGGGCACGACCACGGAGACGACGCATGCTCACCTCCCATCTGCACCCGAGCCGCTTGGCCCTCGGCGCGCTGCTCGCCCTCGCAGCCGGCTGCTCGTCGAAGAGCGGCACGGCGACCCTCGACGGAGGACCCTTTCTGCCGGACCGCGGCAAGGGCTGCAACGGGGACCTCGCCACCTGCGTAGACGCCCTCGCCCCCTCGTGGCAGCTCGAGGACGTTCAGCCGAAGAGCGCGCGCAAGGGCCAGTTCTACGGAATGGAGGCCTTCCGAGGACGCGTGACGGTGCTCGCGCTCCTCGCCGGCTGGTGAAGCTTCTGTCAATCCCAGGTTGGGATGATGGACAAGCTGCAGAAAGAGCTCCGCGCCGAGGGGAAGGAAGTGAACTTCCTCACCGTGAACGAGAAGACCGCGAGCGCCGACCAGAGCAAGCTCTTCGACCGCTGCGACTTCCCGGTCTTTCAGGACACGGCCGAGGTGAACGCCTGGGCCAAGCACGGCGGCGGCAAGGACGACCTCTTCGTCTACGACGCGCACGGCAAGCTGGCCGCCTACCTGCCCATCGGCGGGTCGGTGAGCATCGTGCTCTCCGAGGACGAGGGCTACAGCAACCTGAAGAAGATCATCACCCGCACCATCGCGCTTCGACCGTGAGGTGAGCGTCCCCCCGCTCCAGGCAGCTAGTCGCGCTCTCTCAGGCGCACGATCACCGGCACGCGCTCCGGGGCCCCCACGAACATCTGCCGGGCGAATCCCGGCCCCGGGGGATCGGTCGTCCCCTTGCGCGCCCGGTCGAAGGGCACGCCGATGAGGTTCTTCAGCGGCTCCCGGCCGAGCAGCTCGAGCGGGAACCTCGGGATGTCGAGCTCGATGTAGTGCTCAGCCCAGGTCCTCAGGGTCCCGAGCTGTTCGCGCGTGGTCTGGTCCAGGCCGGCGTATTGCGCTAGCGACTGCAGCACTTCGAGCCTCACGTAGGGGGAGAGCGAGTCGAGGGCGCGCAAGAGCGGGACCTCCTCGAGCTTCAGGGCCTGGATCTCGCGTCGCGACCCGACGCGCCCGGAAGGCTTGAGGCGGCCCCCCTTCGCCAGCGCGAGGACCTTCGTCTCGAGCGCGTCGAGCCAGGCCATCTCGGCCGAGCGCTTGCCGACCGGCATGCGGTGAAAGGTCGTGGTGCAGGAGTTCTGCGTGCTCTTGTCCTTCAGCGTCGGCGGATAGGGCTTGGGCCGTCCGCGGGACACCTCGGACCGCGTCACGTCATCGTGCTCGGTGAGCGCGGCCCCGAAGAAGACGTCCACGTTCTTCGCCTCGTGGTCGGTCAGCGCCACCGGATAAACCGACGCCGAGGTGGCACGCAGCCCGTCCGTGGTGCCGCTGTAGGTCTCGAGGACCTGCTCGTTATGGATGGCGTAGGAATGGCCGTGGCCGGGCATATAGCCGTGCAGGTTCGGGCCGAAGACGCGCGCGTAGAGCTGAAACTGCTCGCTGTCGTCGCTGTTCAGCTCGAGCTCGTACTTGAGGTTCGCCGCTCCACCGGCCGTGATGCGCCGCAGCTTGAAGCCCTTCACCGTGGCCAGCACCTCGGCGCGCAGGTCGGGCGGCGCGAGCCCGAGCACGAGCTGCTCCTGCCGCGTGGGCTTGCTCCGCGGATTCGCGACGAGGCGGGCCACGATCCGGCCCACGACCCGGCGCAGCGAGGTCAGCACCACGTCGTGCGGCCGCTCGACGACGGTCACGCTGTTCGCGCCCGTGGCCTCGAGCTCGTAGTGCGCCGTCGGAGTGTCCCAGACCCGCTTCTCGCCGCGCTTCAGGCGGAGCGCGCTCGCCAGGTTCTTTGCCGAGTAGACCGTGTCACGCGAGGTGTAGCCCTTGCGCCCGGCCTTCGTGACCCCGCGCTTGGCGCCGAGTCGCGCAACGAGGGCCTCTCCCTCCGCGCGGGCCGCCGCGTTGCCGGGTGCGGCGACGAGCTCCGCTACGACTGTCCGAGCGGGCGCCCTGACGACCTCACGAGCGAGGAGCTTCTGCTGCAGCGCGAGCCGCTGCTCGGCGGCCCTGGCGGAAAGACCCACCGGCGCGACAGCGATGCCCATCGTGCGGGCCTCCTTCTGGTAGCCCGTGACCGGCGGGGCGGAGGGGGCGAGGTGCTTTGGCCGCGCGAGGGCCGGCAAGGGCAGCGCGAGACACACGGCAAGGACCAGCACACGCTTCGCGGCGCGCATGGAAGAAACCTCGGGTTGAGCTTGAGGGGCCGAATCTGCAACCCTCGTGCCTCCCCGTCGGGCAATCATCTCGCCGCATTGCATGGCTGGCGGCGCGCCGCGTCCGGCCAGAGGCGGCAGTCGATCTGGCCCCGCCTCGAGCCACCTTGGTCTACCGATCGAGACCGCGGCCGTAGCGACGCTCCACGTACTCTTCCAGCAGCGCGCCGAAGTCGGCCGCCAGCGTGGCCCCCTTGAGCGTCGTGAAGAGCTTGCCGTCCACGTAGACGGGGGCCTTCGGATCCTCCCCGGTGCCGGGGAGGCTGATGCCGATGTCGGCGTGCTTGGACTCGCCGGGGCCGTTGACCACGCAGCCCATCACCGCGACGCGCAGGGCGGCCACCTCGGGGTAGCGCCGACGCCACTCGGGCATGCGCGCCTTGAGCGTCTGCTGCACCTCCTGCGCGAGCTCCTGAAAGAGCGTCGACGTCGTGCGACCGCAGCCGGGGCAGGCGGTCACCGAGGGAGCGAAGGCCCGCAGACCGAGCGTCTGCAGGACGAGCTGCGCCACCTCCACTTCCTGCGTGCGGTCGCCCCCCGGCTCGGGGGTAAGCGAGACGCGGATCGTATCGCCGATACCGCGCGCCAGGAGCGGCGCGAGCCCCGAGGCGCTGGCCACGATGCCGCGGGCGCCCATCCCCGCCTCGGTCAGTCCGAGGTGCAGCGCGTAATCGCACCGCGCGGCGAGTCGCTCGTAGACCTCCCACAGGTCCGTCACGCCCGAGACCTTGGCGCTGAGCACGATGTGGTCCCGCGGCAGCCCGTAGCTCTCGGCGGCCTCGGCCGAGCGCAGCGCCGAAGCGATCATGGCCTCGATCATCACCTCGCGCGCGTCCACCGGAGCGGGGCGGCGCGCGTTCTCGTCCATCATCTGGGTCAGGAGCTCCTGATCCAGCGAGCCCCAGTTCACGCCGATGCGCACCGGCCGGTCCGCGGCCGCCGCGACCTCGATCATCGCGCGGAAGTTGTCGTCGTGGCGCTTGCCCGCCCCGACGTTCCCCGGGTTGATGCGCAGCTTGGCGAGCGCGCGCGGCAGCTCGGGGTACTCGCGGAGGAGCACGTGCCCGATGAAGTGGAAATCCCCGATGAGCGGGACAGAGATCCCCTGGTCGTCGAGCCGCCGCCGCACCTCGGGCACGGCCCGCGCGGCCTCGTGCGTGTTCACGGTCACGCGAACCAGCTCCGAGCCGGCGCGCGCGAGCGCGGCCACCTGCTCGACGGTCGCGGCCACGTCCGCGGTGTCCGTGTTGGTCATGGACTGCACGACGATCGGCAGTCCGCCGCCGAGCGTCACGCCCCCCACGTTCACCGGCACCGAGCCACGACGCGCCTCTTGAATCATCTGCAACCTCTCCGTCGGCCACGGAATGAAGCACCTTTCCCGGGGTGGTACAAGGGGCAGACGACGCTTCGTAGCCTCTCCACTCGCCGGCCACGGAGCTGGCCATTGGGCAGGGTGCCGGCTCGACACGCTCGTAACGCCAGACGAAGCGCGGAGGTCCGGACCCCTCCCTCGTGGCCCATCGCTTGCACCGGCCGCGGCCAAACCCGGAAAGGAACGCCCCCATGGTACGGCACTGTCCGCGCCCGCTGGCCGCATTGCTCGTTGCAGGGCTCGTCACCATCGCCTCGAGCGCCGACGCACGCACGCGCCTGAACCCACTGCCCCGCTCGCGGGTCGGCTTCGTGGACCGCGCGGCGGGCGCCCTGACGGGTGCCGTCGTCGTGGGAACCCAGGTCGGCCTGGGCTCGCTCGCCAAGACAATGTTCAGTGGGCGGGGCTGGCTCTCGATGCTCCTGGCCAGCGGCTCCGGAGCGCTGCTCGCGGAGGCCGGCCTGCCGGCCACGCACTGGCCGCTCGTCTCGAACCTCGCGCAGCAGCTTCACGGCGCGCCGTGGGCGGAATCCGCCCTCTTCGGCGCCCTGGTGATCCCCGCGGCATGCACCACCATCGGTCTGCTCTACGGCGGCCAGCTCGGCACGAAGAACGGCTATCGCCTGGGTCTGAGCGGCATCCTGCGCGCGGCGCAGGAAAACCGGGCGCTCGGCTACGCGTGGAACGCGGACCTCTTCCGCGGCTACCTGCAGTAGTCCTCGAAGACCGGTCGAGAAGGAGACAGGTGGTGGGGCGGGTGCAGCGCTGACGGCGTTGCGGAGGAAGAGGCTCGGCGCTAGTCGCGGCGGCGGAGCAGGCTCACCAGACCGAGCAGCGTGATCAGGGCGAACCAGGCCGGCATCTGGGTCGGGGACCCGGAGACGGCGCAGCTGCCGGAGACGCCCGCCTCGGAGGCCCGCAGCGCCTCGTCGGCGTCGAGGCCGAGGGCCATGCCGCCGCCCAGCGACTGGCTACCGCGAGCCTTCGGCGTGGAGAACCGGCCGCCACCCGCCGCGGAGGGATCCGGGTAGCAGAACTGCCAGGAACCCGGGGTCGGCTCGTTCCAGGCGTAGCCCTTGCCCCAGCAGGTGTAGTCGCAGGCGGTCCCCGGCGCGATGTTGCCCATCTCGTACTTGCCCGGAGCGGCGAAGACCCAGCTTCCGTCGGCCAGATGCTGCCCCACCGGGTGCGGGTTGTTCGGCATCGAGCGCCCCGTCGGGCAGGTCGCGTCGCCGGCGGTCTGTCCCTGTCCCTGCGCCTGTACGGGCTCTTGCGCCGGAGCCGCACCATGATTGCAGGCCCACACCTTCGGGGTAGTGGTCAGCTCGCAGGTGTCGTTGTCGCCGGAGCAGTTGCTGCAGCCGCAGGTCTTCTCACTACCGTGCTTGGCGCAGGAGAGGCCCTGCTGGCAATCGTCGGTGTTGTAGCAGGTCTCATCGGCCTTCCGCGACCGGCTGTCGAAGGTGCTCGCGTCGATCTCGTCCGTCGGGGCCGGCGCCGCGGGCGCGTTCACGCAGTAGTTGGTAGCGGACCCGCCGTACGGAGGCTCGCACTTGCCCGAGGTGCACTCGGCCGGCCGGGTGCACTGCCCGGAGCTCGTCTTCGCGGTGCACGAGCCGGCCGCGCTGCAGAACTGGTTCGTGCCGCACTTCTTGTCGGCGTCCGCGTCGCCACCGAGGCAGTGCGAGGTGTCCCAGGTGCCGTCGGCCTTGCACTTCGCGCGGCCGCACTTGGTTCCGGTTCCGCACTGCCCGTAGGGAGACCAGGCGTCCTTCGCGTAGTCCTTGTTGTCGATCCCCTTGCAGGTCGTGGCCGCGGCCGGAGCCTCGGTGCAGCTCCACGACGTCACGCCGCGCTCCACGTCCGAGGTGCACACCTTCGTGCCGGTGCAGCCCGGGTTGCACTCGCAGGTGCCGTAGTTCTGATAGGCCGCCTTGCAGGTCAGGCCGCTCTGGCACTGGTTCGCCGCGCCGACCGTGCAGCTCTTGCCTTGGCCCTGCGGGGTCGCCGCCGGAGCCGCCGGGGGAACGGTGTGGCAGGCCGTGCATTCGGAGCCCGGAACCGCGGGGACCTCGCCCTCACCCAGGCACTTGTAGTCCTCCGTGTTGCACTCGGAAGCCGAGGTCGTGGCCACACAGCCGCACTGGCCCGAGGCGCACCACTCGGGGTGAGCCTTCGTGGAGTAGGTGGCGTTCGAGCCGAGGCTGGTGTTCGCGACGAGCTCCCCACACTTGGAGCCCTTGGGCAGCACGGGACGGCAGCGGTTCACGAACTCGTCGGCGCTCGTGCGGCAGGCCAGGGTGGCGAGGCAGGTATCGGTCCCCACGCGGCACTTCTGCCCCTCCGGGACGCTCACCGCGCGATCGGGCCACTTGGTCTCCGTGTCGCTCTCGTTCGGTCCCTTGCAGTACTTGTTGATGGTCGCCGTGACGCACGCGCCGCTCTTGCACCAGCCGTCCTGCTGCGAAAAGGGCCCCGCGCAGAACGCGCCGTGCTTGCCCTTCGGCAGGCACATCTTCATCTCGCCGTGGCCCTGGTTCCGGCAGACCAGCTCCTCGCCACCGTTGACGCCGCAGTCGCCGTTGTTGTCGCAGAGCCCGCCCAGCACCTGCTTGGCCCCCGACTGCCCCTGACGGCTCAGGTTCTCCTCGTCGCCGGCTCCCACCATCCCCTCGCAGCCCACGAAAGCGAGCGACAGAGCCAGCGCCAGAGCGCCACGCGCCGTGCCGTTCACGATGGACTGGAGGGCCGACCCCACCTGAGCGCGCTTCGTCATGTTCGTTCCTCGCGTCATAGCGGGATTTAAAGCAACCCTCAGGCCAGGTTGCGATTTCTGTTTTATTTAATAATACCAACAATATATATTGGTTCGGCCGAAACCGTGGGGTACGACGACCCCCTCCTCCCAGGGTCCTGGGTAGGACAGCAATCCCCAGGGTGAGGAGGTGAGCGAGCGTGGTCCATCCCGCTTCCCCTTTTGGCAAAAAGGTTTTCTTTTTCATGACGTTGGGCCATCATGGCGGGCGATGTGGACTCCCGCTGCCTCCACCCTGATGCGGGTCTCGGCCCTCCTGCCGGTCGCCGGCGCGCTGCTGCTGGGGACTCCCGCCCGCGCGCACCTTCCAGGGGAGGGCGGCATCGATGTAACAGAAGAATATTCTAGTGTTTTCTTCGGAATAGAGGGGGTCGGCTTCCGTCGCGGCGCGGTCCCCGGCGGCTACTTCTCACTGCGCTTCGCCGGGCAGTGGGCCCCCCGGCCCTACCTCGGGCTCGGGCTGACCGCTCCCGTGCACTGGGTCTGGGCGGAGGGCGCCGCGGGACAGCGAGGGATCGGCGAACCCACAGGGTTTGTGCGGATCCGACTCTGGCGACACCCCCGGATCCCGTTCGCCGTGGGCACTGGGATCTCGTACGCCTTCCCCTCGATCCATCATCAGACGGAGGCGGGCACGAGCTACGGTGAGCTGACCCCCTTTCTCCGGCTGGGAGGCACCTGGCGCGCGCTCGGCTACGCGGCGCAGCTCGCCCCGCTGGTGGCGCTCGGCTCGGGCGGCACGCCCACCTTCGTGAACCCCCACAGCACCCTCGAGCTCCGGGCCCGAGGAGAGCTGTCGTGGGCCGCCTCGCCCCGCCTGACCGCCTCGCTGGGGTTCGAGACGGCGCTCGTGCTGGCGGCCGAGGAGCGCGGGGCCATGGTCCGCATCCTGCTCCCGGGTCTGGCGCTCCGCCCGGCCCCGGGCTGGCAGTTCCTGCTCCTCGGCGAGCTTCCGGTGGGCGGGAGCCGCCGGCTCGACTGGCGCATCCTCACGGGCGTCAGCGTCGACGCCAGGGCCTGGGCCGCGCCGCCGCACTGACCGAGGAGTTTGACCCGCCCCTGCGCGCCCGTACCATTAGGGCGACATCCTATGGTAAGGAGCAGAACCTTGCTGCCACAGTCGGCGCAGCGCCCCTCGGCCGCCGCGAGCCCACGCGAGATCTCGATGCGTCACCTTTGCACCTTCGTCAGTCTCGGCGCCGCGCTCGCGCTCGGCTGCCCCGCGGCCGGCAACCCGCCGAAGCCCACCACCGGCCCGGCGCAGGTCTCGGGCGATCCCGATGCCGAGCCCGTGCCCGGCCCGGCGCCCGTGCCCGCGGGCAAGGAGCCCGCCCTCACGGCCAAGGGACCCCCGGCGCAGCTCACGCCTCCGGACAAGGTCCCCCCCGAGCGGCGCGTCTGGGCCTACGTGGACGGCGTGCGGCGGGCCATGGACCTCGAGGAGGCGCGCGCGGTGGGGCTCACCGTCGTGGACCTCTCCGACGATTGGGTACCCTACATCTTCTGGCCGGCCACCCCGGGCAAGGATGACCACAAGGACAACGAGTACCTCGACAACTACGTGGACCTGGCGAACGACCGCATCGACGTGGACGGCGGCACGCTCCGCAAGGGAGAGCACAACTACCACGAGGTCTACGGCATCCCGCCCACGCTGAGCGTGCTCCGGCGGCGCTTCCTCGGCGACGAGGAGAAGCCCTGTTTCGCGCGCCTGAACTACGAGGTCTTCAAGCGCTACGAAGGCATGCTGCGTCCCGGCGAGGGCAAGAAGAAGTCGGGGCCGAAGAGCGAATGGGCGCGCAAGGCCGTCGAGCAGCTCCAGCAGCGGCTCCTCTGCGAGGGGCTGCTCGGTCGCCGTCCGCCCAAGCTGAAGCCGGGCGTGATGGACCACGCGGTGCAGGAAGGCGTGCGCCGCTTCGAGCGCAAGAACCACATCTACGGGCACGGCTTCGTCACCGAGAAGACGGCGCAGGCCCTCGCGCGAACGCCGCTCGAGAACAACCACGAGTCGCTCAAGCGGGTGCTCACCGAGCGGGCGGTGAGCGCGAGCGGCGTCGTCGAGGACGGCACGGGGCGCGCGAGCTACCGCGGCGCGGACGGCAAGACCCACCGCACGGGGGACCTCGTCGGCGCCGTCGGGGCGTCGATCGTCAAGCACCTCGGGCTGGAGAGCCCCGAGGCGGCGCTGGCCTTCATGAAGGCGCACACCGAGGAGAACTTCGAGCGACTGCTCGTGGCGGTGCCGCTCCCCGCGTTACCCGAGTACTACGCGGACCACATGGACCTGTCGGTGGTCATCGACCGCGGCGACGTCTGGTACGATCTCCCCTTCGACGAGAAGGGGCGCAAGCTCTCCCAGGGGCGCAGCAAGCTGCCGTCGTTCACGCTCTACACGACCTACAACGGGCAGCAGATCCCGCTCGTCCGCTGGCGCACCACCATCGGCAGCTGGCAGCCCGAGATGCGCGACGGGCAGGAGTACTACAAGTACAAGATCTCGGACGTCGGCCCGCGGGTCTGGAAGAACATCGTCGCCGGCCCCGTCTGGGTGCCGCCCCCCGCCACGCCGTCGAGCGACCTGGCGAAGGTGCGCAGCGTCGGGAGCCGCATGGAGCGCGTCGTGGCGCAGAGCGCGTTCGGCCCGGGCTACGCCTCGGCCTACGGGCTCGCGGCGGCGATGCACGTGACGAAGACCGGGGCCGACAACCAGGTCCGCACCCACGGCAGCGTGAACTACATGAGCATCAAGGCGGGCTTCTCGCACGGCTGCCATCGGCTCTACAACTACGCCGCCGTGCGGCTCTTCTCCTTCGTGCTCCGGCATCGGCGCTTCGACCGGCGCGGGCAGACGAAGATCGGCTACAGCCACCGCTTCGAGCACAAGGGCGAGGAGTTCAACATCAACCTGCACACGCGCGGCTACTACTACGACATGAAGCCGCCGGTGCCGGTGAACGTGCTCGAGGGGCGCATCAAGGGCAAGCTGCAGAAGCCCGTCGAGGAGTACGTGAAGAAGCCCTCCACGGTCTACCAGGAGGACCTTCCGTCGGGGAAACCCAAGACCCCGGGCAAGAAGCCCAAGGAGGGGACGCCGAGCTCGATGGGGCAAGAACAGCCGATCTAGATCTCGTCACTTTGGCCGCGATCCATCCCGTCAGGCGGCGCGTCCCCGGCCGACCCCTCTCACTTGCAGCGTTTCAGGCAGCTCGCGAGGGCCTTGTCCGCCGCGTTGAAGCAGGCGCGGCGGCCCGCGCGATCGTCGGGCCGCACGGCGCGGCAGCTCTGATAGCCCTCGGACTTCGCGCGGTGACAGGCCTCGACGCAGGGCACGTCCCGCTGGGCGTGCGCCGGAACCGTGGGCGCGCCGAGGGCGACGGCGAGGAAGATCGCGGCGGGAAGGAGTCGTGATGGCAGGCGAAGATGGCCCATACCGCTACGTTAGCGCGGCGCCGTCGGAGAGGCCACTGCGCGGGCGGAGAGGCTACTGCCCCGACTGCTGCTCGACGGCCCAGAGCGCCGATCAGCTTGGCCGACCGCGTGAAATCGTCGAGATGCAAGCAGCGCAAGGCGCGACGAGGGAGCATATCGGGAATATGTGACCGAGGAGCAACGCAGCGATGCGACGCAGATCGGCGATTTCACAACCGAGGTCAAGCTGTTCGGCGCTCTAGTCCTTCTTCTCGCGCGGACCCACGCGATACGCGCGCAGCTTCTCTCCCTCGAGGCGACCGCTGAAGGCCAGCGCTCCGCTCTCCGCGTGGTAGGTCCGCACGCTCACGCCGCGCGCATCGGCGATCTCCACCACGTCCCCGTCCCGGTTGTTGTAGGCGACGAGCTGCGCCTCCGTCACCGTCGTGGCCTGGAGGCGCTTGGCCAGCTCGCGCGCGGCGCGGAAGAGGGCGTCCTTGCCCCGGCCGCCGGGCGGCGTGAGCTTGGTCCCCTCGATGGCGAACGCGTAGGTCTGCCCGCCTTCGTGCTGCACGACGATCTTGTCCCCCTCGCGCCGGGCGTTGAGCGTGAGCTGCGCGTCCGCCTGGCTGCCGCGAAGGCCTCGCAGCGCCACCGCGGCGCGCTCCGCCGCCGTCCCCGAGGCGGTGAGCCGCGTGCCCTTGTCCGACGGCGCGGAGACCTTGGCCCGCACGGCCAGGCGCGCCGGTGCCGTCACCTGGACGGCCTGGACGGGCTGGATGGCCTGGACGGCCTGACCGACCACCCCTTCGCCTTGCAGCCTCGTGCCGCTCTCGACGGCCAGCGCGCTCCCCTTGCGCGCGTGCTTGCGGCCACGGTGACGTCGCTTCGACTCTCCTCGCAGAGCGGGCGTGGCATCCTCGCGACGAACCTCTTGCTGGATGGGAGCCTGGCTCCCCGCAGCCGCGAGCGCGGCCACGAGCCTGGAGGCGCCGGTGGGCGTGCCGCCCTTCTGCACGGTCGTCGCCGCCGCGCTCTTGCCCTCCTTGCCCAGCGTGCGCCCGACGAGGTGCTTGCCGTCGTCGATCACCACGCGCCCCTTGTCGCCGTCGAGCGCCGCCCCGAGCTTGACGATCTCGCTCCCCGTGGCCTTGGCCTTGCCGAGGAGGTTTCGCGCCGCGGTCACGATCGGGTCGGCGCCCGGGCCGCTGCGCGCGGGGAGCCCGGCTCCCTCGAGGAGCACGTCCCCTTTGCGCAGGGAGACGAGGTTTCCCTGGCCGTCGAACTTGAGCTGTACGCGGGTCCCGTCGGCGAGCCGCCCCGTGACCTTGTTCTTCGCGCCGTACGCGGTGAGGGAGAGTCGGGCGTTCTCGCCCGCGCCCTGCAGGTAGCGGTTCGCGGCCCGCGTGGCCCCGGCGCTGCGCTGGTTCGAGGCGCTCCTGCGGGCCTCGGCCGAGGACGCCAGCCACGGCAACGCGAGGAGCAGAGCC
The DNA here is from genome assembly GCA_020848905.1 of Deltaproteobacteria bacterium. Taxonomy (NCBI): domain Bacteria; kingdom Pseudomonadati; phylum Myxococcota; class Myxococcia; species Deltaproteobacteria bacterium. The sequence continues at coordinate 115,223 of JADLHG010000067.1, read as the reverse complement.
AGACCGAAGCGAAGCAGGGAATGAGAAGCTCGTCTCATGATCGATCTCCTGAGCGGTAGGCGCGTCCCCGGCACTCAGAGCAACCAATGTGCCAGGGGCCACGGACTCGCCCCGCGCGTACCCGGTCGGATCCAAGGCGCGGGCATCGCGACACAATGCGCTTCGGTCGGGCCGCGGGTCGCGAAGGCACCCCCGGGTCTATCGACCCCACCGTGGCGGGCGCCTCGCGTAGCCTCTGCCCACGCCCGTGTCCTGCGCCGCTGCGCGTCGGAGGCGCGGCGCGTGCGCTTGATCTTTCACCTCCGGCTCCTTAGTGTGCGCCCCGAGGAGCGTGCGACATGCGACCGACGATCGAGCGATGCGTTTTCTTCTGCGTGATGGCGGCGGTGCTCGCGACGGCGGCGCCGGCCCTCGGGCAGAAGGCCAAGAAGAAGAAGGCCAGCCTCGCCGAGCTCGCCGAGCTCGAGTGGAAGCTCGAGCAAGGGGCGGGGGCGCTCGCCTCGAACCCGAACGCCGCGGCCCGGCGCAAGGCCATCGCCGACCTGGCGAGTCTGACCGACCCGCGCGTGGCGCAGCCGCTCGCCTACGCGCTGAAGGAAGACCCCGACCCGGCGGTGCGACTCACCGCGGCGCAGGCGCTCGCAGCCCTGAAGACCCCCGAGGCGAAGGGCCTCCTCACGCTGGCCGGCGGCGCCGACCCCGACGAGAAGGTGCGCGAGGCGGCGAAGGCGGCCCTGGCCAAGTTTCCGAAGAAGATGGCTCCCGCCGCGCTCCCGCTCAAGGGGCGGAGCTTCACGCCGCCGAAGGGCTCCGTCACGGGCGGCGTGATCTCCCAGACCCTCGCGCTCCCCTCGGGAGACGCGCGACTGTGGGCTGTACGCGAGCTCGAGAAGCAGGCCCTGCCGAGCCGCACCGAGCTCCTCGGAAGGCACCTGCTCAAGGACCCCTCGGCGCGCGTGCGTAGCGAATGCGCGCGCGTCCTGGGCAAGACCGGCGGCAAGGGGGCGCTGCCCACGCTGATCAAGGCGCTCTCCGACGGAGATCCGACGGTACGCTTCGGCGTGGCGCAGCAGCTCGCGACCTTCGACGACGGGGGGGCGGTCACCGTCCTGCAGAAGCTCGCCGCAGACGACACGGACTCGAGCGTGCGTGCGGAGGTCCGCGACCTGCTCGAGCCCTCCACGGCCGCCGGGCAGAGGCTCCTCCGCTCGCGCATTCAGAAGATCGCGTCGCCGAATCCGGTGGACCGGATCAACGCGCTCTCCGAGCTGGCCAAGTTCACCGACTGGCGAGCCATGGTCCCGATGGCCTGCACGCTCGTGGCGGACAAGAGCCCGCACGTGCGCACCGCGGCGGCGAAGGCCGTGGAGAACCTGCACGACACGGCCGTGCTCGCCGCTCTCCGCGCGGCCGCGGTGGTCGAGCCCGACGAGAAGCAGAAGGCCGCCGTGCGCGCGCTCCTGCAGAGCCTGCGCCGCAAGGTGGACGGCCTGGTCTCGCAGCTCCAGAGCGCCGACGTGAACGAGCGGGTGAAGGCCGCTCGCGCGCTCGGCGCCGGCGCCTACCCCCCGGGGCTCGACCCGCTCGTCGCCGCGCTGAAGGACAAGGAGCCGCGCGTCCGCCGCGCCGTCGTCAGCGCGCTGCGGAGCTTCGACGACGCGAAGGCCCAGAACGCGCTGAAGGCGATCGGCTCGGACAGCGACGCGCAGGTGCGCAAGACGGTGGACGAGCACTTCAAGCAGCTCGAGAAGCTCAAGGGGTGGCGCACCTTCTACAAGGACCCGAACCGGCTGGTGATGAAGACCACCGACAGCGACCCGGTCTGGCGCGCCGACGCCGCGATCGCCCTCGGCGTGGGCGGGGCCGAGCGCACGGTCACGAACCTCACGATCCTGCTCGCCAGCGACAAGATCGAGGAGGTGCGCCTCGCCGCGGCGTGGGCGCTGGTGCTCATGGCCAGCGAGGGAGGCGAGGCCGCGCTCAAGCGCGCCGCGGCCAAGGACCCGAGCGAGCGCGTGCGCGCCGCCGCCCGCAAGTACCTCGTGATCGACAAGGTGAGCCAGGACGACCTCGCCCAGCAGCTCCTCGGGGGCAACGCGCAGACCCGGCTCGACGCCGCCGACGCGCTCTCGCTGCGCGCCTCGGGCAAGGTGCTGCCGGTGCTCTTGCGCGCGGGGATGTGCGACCCCGACGCGAAGGTGCGCGCCGCGGCTCTGCGGGGCCTGGCCCGCATCGGCGACCCGATGGCCCGCACGGTGATCAAGCTGGCCTCGGTGCGCGACCCCGACGAGCGCGTGCGCCGCACCGCGCTGGTCATGTTCTTCCTCGCCGGGGGCAAGTAGCGCTTTCGCTTGCGGGCCCGGTGCGACGACGCCGGGCTCTCACTCGCCGTCGAGGCGCACCTGCACCTCGCGCCCGCGCGTCCAGGTCAGCTCGCCTCGCTCGAAGCGCTGGTAGGCCCCGCCGCTCCCGTCGCTCTGTTGATCGTCGAGCGGTAGCCCGAGGAGCTCGTAGAGCGGGCGTCCCTGCGAGCGCGGCTCCGTCGTGGAGACGTACTTCGCGGCGAAGCCCCACTGCACGAGGCACGCCTTGCCGGTGCGCGGGTTGCTGACCAGGAGCTTCGTCCCCCAGTCGGGCGCGTTGGCCGTGTAGGCCTGCGCGAAGCCGTCGAGCAGGCGGTGAAGCACGCCCGTGCGGTGCCCGAAGGTGGGGGCGCTCGTCAGCTTGCGCGTGATGTTGGCGGCGTAGCCCAGCAGGTCGTCTCGCCCTCGACCGCCGAGGCCGAGGGGCAGGCCTGGCCGCCAGTTCACGATCCAGTCCGGATGGGTGACGTCGAACCAGGCCACCACCTTGCCCCGCGCGTCGAAGGCGAAGTTGTCGTTCCAGCCGTTGAAGGCGTCCAGCGTGTGCCCGGGGACGAGGGCGCTCGCCGCCTGATAGATGTCGTGCATCTGCTGGATCGCGGAGAGCTGCTCGCGCGCCCCGAGCTCTGCGAAGCGCCGCCCCTTCACGAAGCGCTGAAGGATCACCCCGGGCCGGGGGCTATAGGTCTCGGGGAAGATGGCGCCGAAGCGAGCCCGGAGCACGGGGCTCTCGCGCAGGGTCCGCATCACCTGGACCTCGTCGGCAGCGAGCGCCCCGCGCTTCGCCGCGTCGTTTTCCGGCATCCACATGCCGTGCGGCTTGACGATCTTCACCACCCAGTCGCCGATGCGCCACGCCGTGGAGACCGCGCCGCTGCCGAGACGGCGCAGGCGGTTCTGGCCGTAGTCGCCGCTCGAGAGATGATCGTACCAGGCGGAGATCTTCCCCGTGTCGCGGTCGAAGAGGAAGTTGACCGTCGCGCGGCTGGCCGTGCGTCCGGGCAAAAGCTCCTCGGCCATCCGCGCCGCCTCGGCGATCTCGGCCCGCGCGACCGCGCGCTGCGCGGGGGCGAGCCGCTCGTACGGCGTGCCGCGGGCTTCTTCCTGCAAGATCACGCCGGGGCGCGGCGAGACGGCGTCGGGAACGATCTGCCCGAAGCGGCGGCGAAAGGTCTCGCTCCCCCGCAACACCTGCGCCGTGGCCACCGCGTCGTCGGCCAGGTACTTCCGCACCCGGGCCTTCGCGAGCTGCGGCGCACGCGTGAGCGAATAACGCTTCACCACCTTGGCAATCGTCAGGTGCCGGAGCGCCGGGTCGTCCACCCGCACGCGATACACGCGCGACGAGATCCCCTCGCCCACGGTCTCGAGGACCGTGAGGCGGGGGCCGCGAGCCAGCGCCGCGTCGGGCCACGCCGCGAGGAGCAGAGCCCCGAGCGCGAGGACGGCAGACGAGCGGACGGAGCGGGCGGCGTTCCTCACGTCGCGAGCAACAGAGCAGGGAGTATGCCAACTGACGTTGGAGACCCCACGCCGCCAACCGGCGGGAATCCTTCCGACGCGCTTCTCCGGACCACCGCGTCGGCGGCGTGCCGGGTAGCCTCTGCTGGCGGCCCTACCCTCCGGTCGGCGCCGGGGCCTCAGGTCGAGGGCTCAACGAATGGGACCTCGAGCGCCTCCCGCGTCGTGCGCCGAAGGGGCTCGCGCCCCGCGCCGCAGCGCTCGAAGCGCCAGAGCGCGAAGAGCTCCTCGCCGAGGAGGTCCTCGGGCGAAGCCGCCGCGAGGGCGCGCTCCACGAGCGGCCACGGAGGGCTCGCGCCGACGAGCCGCGCGAGGCTCGCGTCGTCGAAGAAGGCCCGCAGAAACCCGAGGTCGAGCGGACGCCGCCAGGCGTAGAGCCAGCTCTCGACGGGGGCGAGGGGCTCCTCCCCCGCGGGAGCCGACGCCGCGAAAGTGCGCGTGAGCCAGTCGAGGTGCCGATCCAGGCCTTCGAAGAGCGCCGCCGCCTCGCCCTTGAGCCGCGGAGCGAGCGCGCGCAGGGGATGCGCCTCCGGGTAACGCCGCTTGCCGAGCACGACGAAGAAGAACCCCTCGGGGCAGAGGGCCCGGTAGACCGCCCGCGCCGCCGGAAGCCCGCCCAGCCGGTGAAAAGCCTCGCTCACGGTGACGACGGCGTACCTCTCTCCTCGCTCGGTCGCCGCGGTCGCGCACGCGGCGCGCAGTACGAGCGGCAGGCCGAGCTCCGTCGCCCGCACGTGCGCGGCCTCGAGCATGGCGGGCGCGCGGTCCACCCCCACCACGCGGCGACTTCTGCGCGCGAGCTGGAGCGCCAGCGCGCCGGTCCCGGTAGCCAGATCGAGCACGGACGTCTCGGCCTCTATCCCAGCCTCGGACGCGATTCGCTCTCCGATCGCCTCGGGGAGCGGGCGGTGCCGCGCGTAAGCTCGAGCTTGTTCCTCGGTGTAGCGCTCGTCGAGGCGGCGCCGCGGCGCAGGCATGAAGCGGCTCGCCCCCGCTCAGCCCGGCCCGCCCGAGCCCGGCCCGCCCGAGCCCGAGCCTCCGCGGAAGCGACCGAGGTCCACCTCGTGCCGCCGGACCATGCGCCTGAAGTTGGACTTGTCGAGCCCCGCCCGCCGCGCGGCCCGCGCCAGGTTGCCCTGCTCGGCCGCGAGCACGCGCTCGAGGTACCGTCGCTCGAAGCTAGCCAGCGCCTGCGCGCGCGCCTCGGTGAAGAGCGCCTCGTCCGAGGCGGCGACCTCCATCGGCGGCAGCTCTCCCCGCAGCGGCCGCGGCAAGAGCTCGGCCGTGATCGCCTCCCCCTGCGCGAGGAGCACCGCGCGCTGCACCACGTTCTCGAGCTCCCGCACGTTCCCCGGCCAGGCGTAGGCGAGGAGCCGCTCGAGCGCCGCATCCTCGACGCGATTCACCGCGCGCCCGTGCCGCGCGGCGTACTTCTGGATGAAGTGCTGCACGAGGAGCGGAATGTCGTCGGGGCGGCGGCGCAAGGGCGGCAGCTCGATGGAGAGCACGTTCAGGCGGTAGTAGAGGTCCTGGCGAAAGGTCCCCGCGCCCATGGCCGCGTGCAGGTCGCGGTGCGTCGCGGCGATCACGCGCGCGTCCACCTTCCGCGCCTCCGAGGCCCCGACGGGCTTGACCTCGCCTTCCTGCAGCGCGCGCAAGAGCCGCACCTGCAGCGCCAGCGAGACGTCGCCGATCTCGTCGAGAAAGAGGGTGCCGCCGCTCGCCTCCTCGAAGAGGCCGCGCCGCGCCGCGATGGCCCCCGTGAAGGCCCCCTTCACGTGCCCGAAGAGCTCGCTCTCGAGCAGGCTCTCGCTCAGGGCGGAGCAGTTCACCGCGATGAAGGCGCGAATGCGTCGCGGAGAGCGCTCGTGGATGGCGCGCGCCACGAGCTCCTTGCCCGTCCCGCTCTCGCCGAGCACCAGCACCGTCGCGTCCGTGCCGGCCACCGTCTCGACCAGCTGGTAGACCTCGCGCATCGCGGGCGTCACCCCCACGATCCCCGAGAAGCGCTCGCTCAGCACGAGCCGCTGTTCGAGCTGGCGGGTGCGGGAGAGGAGCCGCCGGTGGTCCACCGCGCGAGCCACCGTGAGCGCGACCTCCTCGGGGTGCGGGAGAGGCTTCTGCAGGTAGTGGTAGGCGCCCCGGCGCATCGCCTCCACGGCCGACTCCACGGTGGCGTGCGCGGTCATCACCAGCACCGGCACCCCGGGGGCGCGCTCGTGCACCGCCGCCATGAGGGTCAGGCCGTCCATCTCGGGCATGCGCAGATCGCTCAGCACCACGTCCACCTCGTCGCGGCGCTGCTCCAGGGTCTCGAGCGCCTCCTGCGCGCTCAGGAAAGGGAGCACCTCGAAGTGATGGATCTGAAGAATGCGCGCGATCGTGAGGAGCAGGTCCTCGTCGTCGTCCACCACCACCACCACGCCCCGGCGCGCCCGCAGAGGCTCCCGCTCACCGCTCGCCATCTCCGCAGCCTACGCCCCGCCCCCTCGGGGGGTCAAACGCGACCTCCGGAGGTCGAAAGCGCCCCCGCACCCTCGCCCCTGCCCTCCCCTCGCCCTCCCCGGCCGGCCCTCCCCGGCGCGGTCCAAAATCGCGGGGATCGAAGCTTTCTTGGCCCGTCGGACGCGCTCGGCCCGCCCCGTGCGAACCCTGGCCCGAGCCATGCAACGTCGAGAGCAGGAGGGCCGCGCGTGACGGCCCGCGACGGGGCCGAGGGCGCCGAAGGGAGCAGCAGATGCACGTATCGGAACGAAGCAAACCTGCCGGCACCACCCGCGTGGCAACGAACGCCGAGGCGGAGGCGCTGCGGGACGAACTCGCGCGGCTGAAGGTGGCCTTGCAGGCGGGGCGCGAACAGGTGGAGCGGCTCGAGCGCGTCCTCTCCCAGGGCCCGGCCATGGTCTACGCCTGTCGCCCAGCGGGGGACTTCGGGGCTACCTTCGTCACGGCCAACGTGAAGGAGCAGCTCGGCTACCCGGCCGAGCGTTTCACCGAGGACGCGGGCTTCTGGCTCCACCGCGTGCACCCGGCCGACCGCCCGCGCGTGCTCCACGAGCTGACCCGCCTCTTCGCCGAGGGCCACCACATGCACGAGTACCGCTTCCTGTGCGCCGACGGGAGCTACCGCTGGATGCGGGACGAGCTCGTGCTGCACCGGAACGAGGCGGGCGAGCCGCAGGAGCTCGTCGGCTACTGGACCGACGTCACGGCGCGAAAGGAAGCGGAGCTCGCCGTGGCCAAGCTGAACGCCGAGCTCGAGGAGACCGTGCGCGCGCGCACCGCTTCGCTCGAGGAGAGCCGCGCCGCCCTCGAGACCCAGCTCGCCGAGCGCAACGCACTCCTCAAGGAGGTCCACCACCGCGTGAAGAACAACATGCAGGTGGTCTCGAGCCTGCTGAAGCTCCAGTACGGCCGGCTCGAAGACCCGGCCCAGCGCGCCATGCTCGCCGACACGGAGACGCGCATCCGCTCGATGGCGCTCGTGCACGAGCTGCTCTACCAGAACCCCGAGCTGGGTCGCATCTCGCTGGCCGAGTACGCCCGCGCGCTCGTGCAGCAGGTCAGTCGCTCGTCGGGAATCGACCCGCGGAGGATCCCGGTCGTGGTCCCCGAGGGCGTGGTCCTGCCCATCGACGCCGCGGTTTCGGTGGCGCTCCTCGTCAGCGAGCTGCTCACGAACCTGGTCAAGCATGCCTTCCCAGCCGGCACGCCGGTGAGGGCCGAGCTCGTGGGCTGGCGGCAGGGTAGCGAGCTCCACTTGCTCCTGCGCGACTGGGGGGTGGGACTGCCGGAGGATCTCGCCGTGCTCGAGGAGCGCAGCCTCGGCCTCCGTCTCGTGCGCAGCCTCGCGCGCCAGCTCCGCGGCACGGTGACGCTCGAGCGCGGCGAGGGGACCACCTTCCACCTGTGCATCCCGGCCGCCCCCCTCGACGAGCCGGCGGGACTCCCATGACCGCCTCGGTCGACGCCACCGCCCTCACCCGGGCTGCCTCTGTCGCCCAGCCGGGCCACGGCTCCGCGCAGCCGAGCCAAGGCAACGACGACGACCTCGGCCCGTTGCGGGCCGAATGCGACCGCCTCGGTGCAGAGCTCGCGCGCGTGACCTCGCAGCGCACCCGCCTGGAGCAGCTCCTGACCCACGGCCCGGCCGTGATCTACGCGCTGCAGGCCTTCGGGGCGCACGAGCCCTCGTTCGTCACGCCAAACCTCGCCGAGCTCCTCGGTTACCCGCCCGAGCTCTTCTTGCGCGGGGGAGGCTTCTGGATCTCCCGCGTCCACCCGGACGACCTGCCGGCCGTGCTCGGCAGCGTGCAGGAGCTCCTCGCGTCGGGGCAGCAGGTGACCGAGTACCGCCTTCGCGCGGCGAACGGTCGGTACGTCTGGCTTCGGGACGAGCAGAAGCTCTGCCGCGACCCGGACGGCCGGCCGCTGCACATCGTCGGCTACCTCGTGAACGTCACCGAGGCCCGCCGCGCCGGTCGAGCCATCGCGCGGGCCAACGCCGAGCTCGAGGCGCGCGTGGCCGAGCGCACCGCCGAGCTCGAGGCCAGCCGCGCGGCGCTGCAGCGCGAGCTGGCCGAAAAGAGCGTGCTCCTGCGCGAAATCCATCACCGCGTGAAGAACAACCTGCAGCTCGTCTGCAGCCTGCTGCACCTGCAGACGGACCCCCGCGGCGACGGTCCCGCCCACCGCGCCCTGCAGAGCAGCGATTCGAGGGTCCGCACCCTCGCGCTAGTGCACGAGCTCATCTATCAATCGAGCACGCTCGAGGAGGCGCCGCTCGAGGCGTTCCTCGAGGGGCTGGTGACCGACCTGCGCCGCACGTTTTCGGCCTCCGCGGCGCGCGTGGAGCTCGACGTCGAGCCGGGCATGACGCTGCCCCTCGACTCCGCCGCGCCGGTGGCGCTGATCCTGCGCGAGCTGGTGGCGAACGCGCTCCAGCACGGCCGGCGCGCGGAGAGCGCGGGCACGGTGCGCATCGGGGCCCGGCGCTCCACGGACGGCCGGCTGCTCGAGGTCGCGGACGAGGGGCCAGGTTTCGACCCCGCGGCGCGGGACGCGCACGGAACGGGGCTCGGCCTGCGGCTCGTGGAGGTGCTGGTGCGGCAGCTTCGCGGACAGAGCGAGACGCACTGCGAAGGCGGCACGCGGGTGTGCGTGCGCCTGCCGGACCGGCCCGCGGAAGGCAGACGGAGGGGAGCATGACCACGACCATGGAAGCCGAGGCGCATCCCGGCGCAGCCTCGCCCGAGCCCAAGCGAGCCAACGGGAGCGAGAAGCCGCCCCGGCGCCTCCTCATCGTCGAAGACGAGGCGATCGTGGCCATGGACCTGGAGCTGACGCTCGAGCGCCTCGGCTATCAGGTGGCCGGCACCTGCGCCTCGGGAGAGGAGGCCCTGGCCCAGGTCGAGCAAGAGCGCTGCGACCTGGTCCTGATGGACATCGTGCTCGACGGCGCGATGGACGGCATCCAGACCGCCGCCGAGCTCGGCCGGCGCTTCGACGTGCCCGTCGTCTATCTGACCTCGCATTCCGACGAGGAGACGCTGAAGCGCGCCTGCGGCACCGCCCCGCACGCCTACCTGCTCAAGCCCTTCCAGCGACGCGAGCTCCTGGCGGCCATCGAGATGACGCTGCACCGCCACGCCATGGAGCGCGAGGTGCGCCGGCAAGCCGAGCGGCTCGAGCACCTCGTGCGGGGTCTCGCGCACGCCACGGCCCTGAACGAGGCCATCGTGAGCAGCCTCCCCGTGGGGATCCTGACCCTCGACGGCAACTCGCGCATCTTGAGCGTCAACCCCGCGCTCTCGCGCCTCCTGCAGGTGCCGGAGCACCGCCTCCTCGGTCACGAGCTCGGCACCTTCATCGGCGACGAGGGGCTCGCGAACGGCATCGCGTCCTGCCTGCGGGGGCAGATTGCAGCGGCCAAGATCCCCGTGCAGCTGCCGCGCCCCGACGGGCTCCGGCACCTCGAGGTGACCATCGTCCCTCTCGAGTGCGAGGAGCCAGAGACTCCGCGCACCGGACCGCAGCAGCCCAGCGTCCGGCCGATCCTCGGCGCCTACAACGGCTCGCTCCCGCTCATGGCCCCGCCCCCGGCCCGGGTGCTCCTGACCATCGAGGATGTGACCGAGCGCCACGTGCTCGAGCGCGCCAAGCGCGAGTTCATCTCGCTCGTGAGTCACGAGCTGCGCACCCCCCTCACCTCCATTCACGGGGCCGTGGGGCTGGCCGCGAGCGGCGCGCTCGGAGAGCTCCCCGAGCGCGTCCAGAAGATGATGGAGATCGCCGCGCGCAACACGGACCGCCTGGTGCGCCTGATCAACGACATTCTGGACCTCGAGCGTCTCGAGGCCGGCCGCGTGACCCTCGTGCTCGCCCCCTACGAGGTCGGGTCCCTCCTCCAGCAGGCGGCCGAGTCGCTCTCTCCCCTCGCCGAGCAGGCGGGCATCCAGCTCGTGGTGGAGAGCGAGCCGGCGTGGGCCTATGCAGACGCGGACCGGGTGGGGCAGGTGCTCACGAACCTCATCGGCAACGCGATCAAGTTCTCCACGCGCGGGGGACGGGTGTGGCTCTCCGCCGCCGAGCACGAGGGGGAGCTCCAGCTCTCCGTGCGCGACGAAGGGCGCGGCATCCCCGAGGAGAAGCTCGGGATGCTCTTCCAGCGCTTCGAGCAGGTGGACCAGGGCGACGCCCGGGGCAAAGGGGGGGCGGGGCTCGGACTCGCCATCAGCCGGAGCCTGGTGGAGCTCCACGGCGGGCGCATGTGGGTGGACAGCGTCCTCGGCCAGGGAAGCACCTTCACCTTCAGCCTCCCCGCCGCGCCACCCCGCGAGCTGGGGGCGCAGGCCACCGTGCCCGAGGAGTCCGTCACGCTCCTCATCTGCGACGACGACCCGACCACGCGCATGGCCATGCGCGCGCTCCTCGAGCACCGGGGCTACCGCGTGCTCACCGCCTCGTCGGGGGCCGAGGCCGTGATGCTGGCCGGTCGCGAGCAGCCGACCATCATCCTGCTCGACATGATGATGCCCGAGATGGACGGCTGGCAGACGCTGGCCGCGCTCCGCTCGCGCCCCGTGACGCGCCACATTCCGGTGGCGATCCTCTCGGCCCTCGAGCCGCAGCTCGCGCACCCGCACGCGGAGGAGGTCGTGGGCTGGCTGACCAAGCCCGCGGCCCAGCGCGCCGTCGATGCGCCGGGGGCCTTCGAACGCCAGCTCCGCGACCTCGTGCAGCACGTGACGCGGTCCACCAAGGAGAACACCCATGCCTGAGCCCATGCCCCGCCCGAATGCGCGCCGGGTACTCGTGGTCGACGACGAGACCGACATTCGCGAGGTGGCCCGCGTGAGCCTGGAGGCCATCGGCGGCTACGAGGTCCGGACCGCCGGCGGCGGAGAGGAGGGCCTGCTCGTGGCGCGCAGCGGCTGGCCCGAGGCCATCCTGCTCGACGTGATGATGCCGGAGATGACCGGCTACCAGGTCGTGGCCGCGCTCCGCGCCGACGCGGCGACGCGCGAGATCCCGGTCGTCCTGCTCAGCGCCACGCCCGCGCTGGCCGCCCGCCGCGCGCTCGAGGAGCTGGGGGTGACCCACCGCATCACCAAGCCCTTCGACCCGCTCGAGCTGCCGCGCCTGCTGGCCGAGGAGCTCGGCTGGGAAGGAAAGGACACCTGACCATGCCGCACCCCACGCGACCCGACCGTCACGAGGCCCAGGAGCGCATCCGCACCGTGCTGGCCGAGGGCTGGGCGCGCTTCGAGAGCACCCTCCCCGAGCGCCTGGCCGTGCTCGAGCAGGCGGCGGAGGCCCTCGGCCTCGGTCCTCTGGAACCCCAGCTCGGGGAGCGCGCGCTGCGACAGGCCCACAGCCTGGCCGGGAGCCTCGGCACCTTCGGGCTGCCGGAGGGGACGGCTCTGGCCCGGCAGATGGAGCAGCTCCTGCGCGCGGGGCCGGGGCCGACCGAACGGGCGCGCCTGCTCGAGCTCGTCGGGAAGGTGCGGCGCGAGATCGGCCGCGGGCGTCGCAACGGCGCCGTCGAGCCCCGCCGCCCCGCCGCGGCCTTCAGCTCGATCGTGCCGCAGAGCGTGCTGGTGGTGGACGACGACGAGACCGCCGCAGAGCTCCTGGTAGCCGAGGCGACGAGCCGCCAGATGTTCGCCCGCGCGGCCCGCGGCTCGGAGGAGGCGCGCCACGCCATCGCGCGCGAGCGCCCCGATGTAGTGGTCCTCGACCTGCACCTCACTGAAGGCCTGCCCGAGGCCCTCGAGCTCTTGCGCGAGCTCGCCGCCGCCAAGCCCCCGATCCCCGTCCTGGCCCTGACGGCCAGCGGACACCTCTCGGCCCGCGTGGAGGCCACGCGCCTCGGCGTGCAGCGCTTCCTGCAGAAGCCGCTCGCCCCGGGGCAGGTCCTCGACGAGGTCTCCGCCGTGCACGCCGGGCAGCAGCCGGCCGCGAACCGTGTGCTGGTGGTGGACGACGACCCGGCGATCCTCTCCGTGGTGCGCGGCCTGCTCGAATCGTACGGGGTCAAGATCACGACCCTGGCCGACCCGATGCGCTTCTGGGAGGTCTTCACCGACGTGGCGCCCGACCTCGTGGTGCTGGACGTGACGATGCCCGAGGTGAGCGGGATCGACCTCTGCCGCGTGCTGCGCGCCGACCCCTCGTCGCGGTCGATCCCGATCCTCTTTCTCACGGCCAACGAGGAGGGAAAGACCGTGCGCGAGGCCTTCGCCGCCGGCGCGGACGACGTGATCTCCAAGCCGATCGTGGCGGGCGAGCTCGTCACGCGCGTGACGGGCCGGCTGCGCCGACTGCAGGTGCTGCGCGCCGTCTCGGACACCGATCCCCTCACCGGCGCCGCCAACCGCCGGCGCGGCCGGGACCTCTTGCAGCGCTACCTCGGGCTGGCGCGGCGGCACGGTCAGCCGATGGCGCTGTGCCTGCTCGACCTGGACCACTTCAAGTCGGTGAACGACCGGTTCGGTCACGCAGCCGGGGATCAGGTGCTGCAGCGACTGGCCGAGCTCCTGCGCAGCTCGCTCCGGAGCGAGGACGTGGTGGCGCGCTGGGGGGGCGAGGAGTTCCTCGTCGGCCTCTACCCGGCCACCAAGGAGCAGGCGGCGGTGCGCCTGGAGCACGCGCTCGACGATCTGTCGGCCGAGCACTTCTTCGCCCCCGACGGCACGACCTTCAGCGTGACCTTCAGCGCCGGAGTGGCCCAGTTCCCCGCGGACGGAGCGGACCTCTCGAGCCTCTACGCGGTCGCCGATCGGGCGCTCTATGCGGCCAAGGATGCGGGGCGGGCGCGCGTCGTCGTGGCCCCGACGAGGCAGGGTGGATGATGCTCTCCACGGAACGCCAGGATCCGGGCCCCGACGGTTCCGCGCTCGCCTCGCGGACGGCCTACGAGCTCGGCACGCCGCTCTCGCTGCTGCTCGGCAACCTCGAGCTGGTCACCGAGGCCCTCGCCGCGCTCGCCGCGCAGATCGGTCCCTCGGTGCGGCTCGAGCAGGTGCAGGAGGCGGTCCGCGACGCGAAAGAAGCCGCCCGCCGCACGCGCGAGCTGCTCGGCGCGCTGAAGCGCTCCGACGCGGAGGCGCCGGAGATCCAGCGGCCTCTGCTCGTCGACCTCGTGGCCGAGTCCGCCCTGCGCGTGGTGCGCAGCGAGCTCCGGGGGCGCGCACACGTGGTCCGGGACTACCGGACGCGGCTCTTCGTGCGAGGGAGCGAGCTTCGCCTGGGCCAGGTGCTGGTGAACCTGCTCGTGAACGCCGCGCAGGCCATTCCACCGGGCTTTCCCGAGGAGAACGAGGTGCGGCTGGCGGTCTTCTCTGCGGAGCCGGGCTGGGTCACGGTGACCGTCACGGACACCGGGCTCGGGATCGCCCAGGCGGTGCTGCCGCGCATCTTCGAGCCCTTCTTCACCACCAAGCCGCCCGGCGTGGGGACCGGCCTCGGGCTGCCCATCGCGCAGCAGTTCGTGACCGAGCTCGGCGGCACGCTCCAGGTGCGCAGCGAAGAAGGGGTCGGAACGACGGTGGAGCTGCGTCTGCCGGCCATCGAGACGGAAGGAGAGGACCAGATGGAGGAGCACGAGTCGAGCGACCCGGTCATCGCGCTGCCCCACAAGCCGCGCATCCTGGTGGTGGATGACGAGGTGGGCGTGGGCAAGGTCGTGGTGCGCTTGCTCGTCGAGGACTACGAGGTGGTGGCCCTCACCCGGTCCACCGAGGCTCTCGCCCGCCTCCACGGCGGCGAGCGCTTCGATCTGGTGATCGCCGACCTGGCGATGCCAGAGCTCACGGGGGTGGAGCTCTACCAGGCGGTCCTGGCCTTCGCCCCCGAGCAGGCCGAGCGCTTCGTCTTCGTCTCGGGGGCGGCGGACTGGATCCGGGCCCGGCAGTTCCTCGAGTCGGTGCCGAACCCGCTGCTCGAGAAGCCCTTCACCCCGCACGAGCTCCGCACGCTGGTCGCGCGCCACCTCAAGTAAGTCAGGGCCCGCGCGCCGTAGGTGCCCGCAGGACGGATCCCGGGGCGGTCGAGTTCTCGGACATTGGGGTATGGAGGGGGCGGCGAGCTCGGACGGGCCGAGGAAAGCAGCTAGGCGTGACCACCCATGAGGAGGTGCAGGGCGAACGAGGCCAAGCGCGTAGCGTTGGCCTCTGCCCACAGCTCCATCGCCTCCGCGTCCTCGCAGCCACAGACCGTCGCCAAGTATCAAGGCGACCGCTACTCCTGGCACCCCTCGGTTCCCTCGAGCCCTCGCTCGCGGTCCACCGGCCGCGCCAACGCCGCGATCACTCGAGCCACGGGGGGCGCGAGGTGACGCGAGGCCCGGGCGGCGTCCCGAGTGCCAGCCGCCCTCCCTCTCCCCAATCCGCGGCTGGCGCGAGGGCCCGAGCCGCCGCTTGCGCCGGCCCACTTCGCGCCGCTGCCGGCTCATGCAAGCGGCGGCGTCCGCCAGGGCCCGCGTCACGAGCGCCCTACGACCTCCCTGGGCTCTTCCATCCGGAGAACGCGATCACCCTGAGCCGGATCCCGTCCGAACTTGACGCCCCGCGCCGACGGATGGCAATGTCGGTCGTTGCGAGGACGCATGAAGCATTGTGCTCGGGCCGGGTGGCTGTCCGGCCAAAGACGTACCGTCCCTCCCCGTTCGACCCCCCGGCTCTACCTATATATGGCGCTGGCCGCGCTCGCCCTCGGGATGGCGGGGTGCGCCGGGGGCGCCGTCTGCCGCGCCACGGAGACCGAGTGCGGGGGGCTGTGCACGGCGCTGGCCTCGGACCCGCAGAACTGCGGCGCGTGCAATCGCATGTGCCCGCCGGGACAGCTCTGCTGCCTCGGCCGCTGCATGGAGCACAGCGAGAAGAACTGCGGCACCTGCGGCAACGAGTGCGCGCAGGGGACCCGCTGCAAAGGGGGTCAGTGCCTCCCTTGCGACGAGGACGACCGCTGCGGGCCGAAGTGCGCGCCGTGCGGCGGGTCGAAGCCTCGCTGCTTCAAGAGCGCCTGCGCCGAGTGTTCGCGCCACGAGCACTGCGCGGCGGGCAAGTTCTGCAGCGACAAGGGCGTCTGCACGCCGTGCACCAACGACCTGCACTGCGGGCCGACCTGCATCACCTGTCCCGAGGGGCTCTCGTGCAACGGGCAGACCTGCATCACCTGCAAGACCGACCCCGAGTGCGGGAGCGGCAAGTGGTGCGACGGCGGCAAGTGCAAGGACTGCAACACGAACGACCACTGCGGCGCGAAGTGCGCCACCTGCACCGGGACGGCGCTGCCGCACTGCAACGCCTCGGGGAGCTCGTGCGGCGAGTGCGGCAACGACAACCACTGCCCGGCCGGCAAGTATTGCTCCGAGGCCGACACCTGCACGGCCTGCACGACCCCCGACCACTGCGGGCCGCTCTGCGCCAAGTGCGTCGGCACCGCCATGCCCTACTGCGACCCATCGGGGTGCGCCGAGTGCCTGAACTCCACGCAGTGTCCGAAGAGCCGCCGCTGCAGCGCCGGGACCTGCGTGCAGTGCAACACGGACGATTTCTGCGGGGAGAACTGCACCAAGTGCCAGGGGACGCCGACCCCCTACTGCAACGACGCCGGGACGGCCTGCGTGCAGTGCCGCGCCACGGCGCACTGTCCGTCGGGGAACTGGTGCAAGGACGGCAAGTGCACCCCCTGCAACACGGCGGACCACTGCGGCCAGGCCTGCACGACCTGCTCGGGGAACACCCCGTACTGCAACGCCGCCGGCACGACCTGCGTGCAGTGCACCGACAACCTGCATTGCGGCCAGGGGTCCGGCAAGTACTGCAACGCCGGGAGCTGCGTCCCCTGCACGACCGACGCGTACTGCGGCACCTTCTGCATCAAGTGCGCGTCGAACCTCTTCTGCAACGGGCAGGCCTGCGTGGGGTGCTGCGGGCCCTCGTGCGCGATCTGCCAGCCGGGGCAGTGGTGCAACGGGACCTCGTGCGCGGCGTGCAACCGGAACGACCACTGCGGCCTGACCTGCGCCTCCTGCTCGGGGAGCACTCCCTACTGCTTCAACGGCGAGCGCTGCGTGCAGTGCCTGACCAAGAGCCAGTGCCCGCTCGGCTACGACTGCGACGGCAATGCCTGCGTCCCCTGCGACAAGGCCGCCCGCTGCGGCACGACCTGCGCGGCGTGCAAGAGCGGCGAGACCTGCTGCAGCATCGCCTCGGGCTGCGTGAACCTGAACAACAGCAAGGACAACTGCGGCGCCTGCGGCAAGGGCTGCTCCACCTTCTGCAACAACTCCCTCTGCGACGCGAAGGTGAAGTGCAGCGTCTCGCTCGGGGCGGACATCTATTCCACGCCGGCGGTGGCCTCCGACGGCACCGTGTACGCCACGACGACGGACGGCAAGCTCCGCGCGGTGAGCAAGGACTGCGTGATCAAGTGGACCCTGTCTCTCTTCCACTACACCTCGGCGAGCCCGATGCTCTCGAACGACGAGACCGTCGTCTACGTCACCACCACGGCCGGTCCTGCCGCGGTCTACGCGATCAACACCGCGAGCGGCGCCAAGCAGTGGGAGTTCAAGGTCAGCGACGGCTGGTCGGCCTATAACAACGGCGCGATCGGCGCAGACGGCACGGTCTACGCCTGGGGCGTGCCGCACTTCGACCGGGCCTACCGGGAGTCGGTCCACGCGCTCACCTCGACGGGTACGCAGAAGTGGCGCTTCGACCTGACCGACGGGACGGGGAGCGACACGCGGACCGGCGGCCCGGCGGTGGCCAAGGACGGCAGCGTGTACGCGCTCGGCACGAAGGGGCTTCTGCACGGCATCACCTCCACGGGCCTGAAGAAGTGGACGCGCGACCTCGGCTGCTGCACGAACAACGTGGCCGTGGCGCTCGGCACCGACGGGCACGTCTACGCCGTCACCTCGGCGTCGAACTCGCTCTACAAGGTGAACTCCGCCGACGGGACGATCATCTGGAGCAAGCCCCTCGGCGTCACGATCACCAACGCGGCGCCGGTAGTGGCCCCCGACGGGAGCGTGATCGTCGCGCTCTCCGACGGCCGCATCCGCTCGTTCGCCTCGAACGGCAACGCCAACTGGGTCTACGGGCCGAACGGCTGCTACCACTCCTCCGTGGCCGTGGGCTCGGACGGCAGCCTCTACGCGGTCAACGGCTGCAACGGCAGCGTGAAGGCGCTCGACTCCGGCACGGGGGCGGAGTTCTGGACGCTGCAGGTGGCCGACGCCTTCGCCTCGTCTCCTTCGCTCTCGAAGGACGGCATCCTGTGGGTCGGCGCAGCCAAGTCGCTCTGGGCCGTGACCACCGGCGCCGTGGCCGGACACGCCACGACCGGCTGGCCCAAGCGCTTCGGCAACCGCATGAATCAGGGGCGTCCGTAGCGTCGGCGCGTTCGTCGCGTCGACGCGTTTTCAGCGTCGGCGCGTTCGGGGGCTCGTCGCTCGCTCCTTCATTGAAGCCCAGGTCCCTTGCCCACATGCGTTCGCGCTGCTGCGAACGCTAGCGGCCAACCGATGCGCCAGCCCGGCCAGCGCGGCCGATTCCGTCATTTCGGCGGCTTGCGCGCCAGCGACTGTTGGCCCTGCCGTTGCATTCGTCGGCCTTCGAACACACGGAGGACACAATGCGCACGACGCTGATGACGGGAACTCTCACGGTGATGGTGGCTCTGAGCTCGCCGGCCTTCGCCGCCGACGGAAAAGGCGGAGGGTTTCGCGCGGGCTTGAAGCAGGTCGGGGACGGGATAGGACGCATCACGCACGCGGTCGTGACCTCCCCGCAGCGGCTCCCCGGGGTCGTGAAGTTCGCCGCGCGCTGGGGCGCCACGATCGGCACCTACGGCTACCTCACGGCCAACGGCGTGAACCCGGCCATTGCGGGCGGCGGCTCGTACATCGCGGGCGAAGCCGTGAATCAGCTCACCATCACGCGATCCCGCCGCCTCACGCGCGGCGAGGTCATTCGGGAAGCAGCCTCGATCGGCGGCGGAACGCTCCTGTCGGCGGGCCTCGCCGGGCTCTTCCACAACCTCAATAGCCACATCTTTCAGGCCGGTGCGCTCGTTGCCGTTCAAGGGGTGGGCAGCCGCTTCGCGGGCGTCATGGGCCAGTTCGGCACGAAGGTCGTCCTCGGGGGCCGGGACTTCATCCAGTCCGTGAAGGCGGAGCTGAAGAAGTCCTCCACCACGACGGCCTCGGCCAGCGCGCACCTCAAGCTCGGCGAGTAGCCTCTGCGGGCTGCCACCTCCCCATCGGCCAGGCTAGCCAGTCTGGCTCATTCCCCCGCCGGATCCTCGCCCCACGCATCTCGCGGAGTTAGGCCCCGAGGCGGCTTGGCCTTCGCCTTGCACTGTCTGCGGACACCACGCAGTCAGGAGATGAAGCGATGCGCCACGCATTGATGGGGTCCTTTGTTGCCTTGTTCCTCGTTCACGCCGCGCAGCCGGCTGTCGCCAAGCAACCGGCGCTCTCGAGAACCGAGGAAGCCCACGTGAAGCGCTCGCTCATCGGCGGCGCCAAGAAGGGCGGCTTCGTCGGCGGGCTCGTCGGCTTCGTCTTCGGCTCTCCCTATTACGCCATCAAGGACGGGTTCGGCGGGCTCAAGCAGTCCGTGACCTTCAAGGGCAAGTTCTTGAAGAACCCCGGGGCGAAGATCCTCACCCTCGGCGTGCTGACCACCGCCCTCATGGCCGGCCAGCCCGAGCAGCTCCCCGTCATCGGCCAGGCCATCGGCTGGGTGGGCGACAAGGGAACCGAGATCGCTCCCTGGGTCGGCACGGCCTTCAAGGCCGCCGTAGCCGGTCCGCTCCTTTGGGCCAGCGTCCGGGCCGGCTGGGGCCTCGCGACCGGATGGCTCCGCGGTGCCATCAACGGCGCGCGCGGCGGCGCCGAGGCCGGCGCGACCGCTGCGGGAGTGGGCGCTCTCGTGGACGTCGGCATGGAGCGCGCGCTGGACGACAAGTAGACCACGCCGGGCCACGCTCTCACGCTCCACGCTCTCACGCTCCGCGCTCCACGCTCCCGCTTCCCGCTTCCCGCTTCCCGCTTCCCGCGCGAAACCAGCCCTTCCCCCGAACGCAAGCTGCTCCTCAGTTGCCAGACCGGCAAGGTGGGCGCACCCTTTGCCGCGGCAACCGCGCCGGCGGACTGTCCTCGGTCGCCCGACGCAGCCTAGCTACGCGACCCTCAAAGGAGGCACCCTATGCCCACTCGTACGATCTCGTCCTTCGTCGTCCTCGTGCTCGGAACGATCCTCGGCGCCCGAGCTGCCTCCGCCCACTGCCAGGTGCCCTGCGGCATCTTCTCCGACCACGCCCGCGTCGAGCAGCTCCGCGAGGATCTGACGACCATCCGGAAGGCCGTGACGGAGCTGGCCGCGCTGGCCGGCAAGCGCGACGTGCAGAGCCAGCAGCAGTTCGTGCGCTGGGTGATGACCAAGGAGCAGCACGCCGAGCGCGCGATGCGCATCGTCGCCGACTACTTCCTGGCGCAGAAGGTGAAGCTGCCGCCGCCCGGGGACAAGAAGGCACAGGCGGACTACGTGGAGCGCCTCGCCCGACACCACGCGGTCCTCGTCGCGGCGATGAAGACCAAGCAGTCGAGCGCCCAGGCCGAGGTGACGGCCCTCGGCAAGGCCATCGACGGCATCGCGGGGTACTGGCCGCCAGGCAAGTAGGTCAGCGCCCGCACGCCGCCACCCGGTCGGCCGCAGCCTACCTGCCCAGCCGCACCCTCTGCCCCGCCGACACGCCGCGCACCTCGACGAAGCGCGGGTCCGCCGCGCCGAGCTCCACGGTCAGCGCCGAGAAGAAGGGCCCCTTGGCGAGCTCCACCTCGGCGTGGCCACCCACCACGCGCACCGCCTCGCGCGGCACCATCGCCGCCACCTTGCGCGGCGGGAGCTCGATCGCCACCTCGAGCCGCTGCCCGACGGGGAAGTTCCCCGCGGCGTTCCAGCCGGGCTCCAGGTTCACCCAGGCCGCGCGAATCCACCCCTCCGCCCGCTCGCGCCCGTCGTGGGCCCCGATGGTCGGCCGTTCGAGGCGATGCCCGAGCCGAGCGAGGCGTCCGCGCCCGAGGGTCGTCCTTCCCCCGGGGAGAGAGATCCGCACGGCGAGCCCCACTGCGAGGCGCGCTGCCTCCCCCTCCTCGACCTCCACGCGCAGCTCCACGCGGGTCGTGTCCGCGAGCTCGAAGAGCGGGGTGTTGCCCCCCGACTGAACCCCCGAGACGGTGTCGCCGCGATCCACGCGCCGCGCGAGCACCACGCCGTCGATCGGCGCCACGAGCCGCGTGCGCGAAAGCTCGCTCCTCGCCTGCGCGACCGCCGCCTCGGCCGCCGTCGCCCGCGCCCGCGCCGCGCTCACCTCCGTCGCCCGCCCCCCCGCGCGTCCGAGGCGCAGCTCCGCCTCCGCCAGCTCGAGCCGCGCCTTGGCCACCCCCAGCTCGCGGTCGGCCTCCTCGCGCTGCGCCTCCGCCACGGCCCCCCTCTCGCGCAGCCGCCGCACGCGCCGCGCGCGATCCTCGGCCAGCGCCACCTGCTCCCGCACCGCCGCCGCCTGCGCCGCGAGGGCCTGCCGCTGCTCGGGGCGCGAGCCCTCCGCCACCACACGCGCGCTCGCCGCGAAGGCCTGCCGCTGCGCCTCTCGCCGCGCAACCTCCGCCTGCATCGCGTCCCCCTCGAGCTCGGCCAGCAGCTGACCGGCCTTGACCCGGTCCCCTTCGCGCACGTGCACGGCCAGCACCCGTCCGTCGGTGCGAGCCCGCAGCTCGGCGATCCCGTCGATGGGCACCACCATGGCGCGCGCGATGAGCTCGAGGCGCAGCTCCCCCGCCACTACCTCCGTGGTCTGGGCCGCGAGCCGCCCCCGCACCCAGAGCCCCCCCCAGATCCCCGCCAGGAGCGCCGCTCCGACGAGGGCGTAGCGTCGTCCGCGTGACATCAACCTGCCTCCCCGGCCACGGAGGTCGCCATCGTCGCGGGTTGCCGCCGCTCGTCGCGCACCAGCCTTCCGTCCTCGATATCGATCACGCGGTCGGCGAACTGCTCGAGCCGCCGGTCGTGGGTCACGATCACGATCCCCTTCTCCGGCCCGAGCTGCCGACGGAGGAGCTGCATCACGCTCATCGCGGTGGTCGTGTCGAGCGCCGCGGTGACCTCGTCCCCGAGGATCAGCACCGGCTCGCCGGCGATGGCCCGCGCGATCGCGACCCGCTGCTTCTGTCCGCCCGACAGCTCCCCCGGGCGGTGGTGCAGCCGGTGGGCGAGCCCCACCCGCGCGAGCGCGACCTGCGAGGCCTCGCGTGCCGCCCGGCTCGTCATCCCCTTCATGCGCAACACCTCGGCCACGTTGTCCAGCGCCGAGAGCGCCGGAAAGAGGTTGTAGGTCTGAAAGACGAACCCGAGGTGCGTCCGCCGCACCTGCGTCGCGCGCGCCTCGCCGAGCTCGGTGATCGGCACGCCGCAGAGCTCGACCTGCCCCGTGGTCGGGCGCAGAAGCCCCGCGAGGAGCGAGATCAGCGTGGTCTTGCCCGAGCCCGAGGGCCCCATGATGAGCACCAGGTCACCCGCCCGCACCTCGAGGCTGACGCCGTGGAGCACGGGCGTCTCGACCTTCCCTTCGCGGTAGACCTTGGTCACCGCCTCGGCGCGGACCAGCACCTCCGGAAGCGCGCTCATTTGAAGACCTCGGCGGCCTCGAGCTTGAGCACGGCGCGAATGCTCCAGAGACTGGCCAGTCCGCACATGAGCAGGATCGACCCGGCGCCGAGGAGCAGCACCCCGCCGTCGATGGCGATGTTGAGCCCCGCCTGCGCGATGAAGTGCTCCATCCCCTTGGCCATCCCGACGCCCACCGCGCCACCGATCACGGCCAGGAACAGCGCCTGCCAGGCCACGAAGAGGACGATCTCGAGCTGCGTCGCGCCCACGGCCTTGAGCGTGGCCAGCTCGCGCATGTGCTCCTTGGTCAGCGTGTAGAGGGTCTGCCCGACGATCACCACGCCCACGATGAGGCCGAGGAGCGCCGCGAAGCCGAGCGCGGTGCCGGCTCCCGAGCCCGTGACCCAGTAGCGTTCGGTCATCTGGCGGAACTCGTCGTTCGTGCGGACCTGCAGGTCGGGGCGCTGTTCGAGCGCCGCGACCACGTCCTTCGCGCAGCGGCGATCCTTGAGGTCCACCAGCCAGTAGTGCGCCTGGTCGTCGGCCAGTCTCATCAGGCGGCGCGCGTTCTGGAGCGTCATGAAGACGTAAGGCGTGAGGGTGAAGGAGCGAATCCCCTCGGTGACCCCGGCGATGTGCACCGTCTCGCCCCCTACCTCGAGGGTGGCCTTGCGCGGGTCGCCCACGATCTGCAGCTTCGCGAGGTCCAGGCGGTCCACCGCCACGCGGTTCGGCGCGAGCAAGTCCTGCGGCAGTCCCACGCCGAGGCTCCAGGGGAGCAGCGGCCAGCTCGCGGGCTCGATGCCGATCCCCATCACGGCGTCCTGCGTGCCGTTCCCCTTGCGGCTGAAGACGAACGTGATGGTGAGGCCGCGCACGCGCGCCACGCAGGGCTGGCTGGCCACGACGGTCCGGCTCACCGCCGAGAGCTTGTCCGCCGTCTCGA
This sequence comes from Deltaproteobacteria bacterium, assembly GCA_020848905.1. Lineage (NCBI taxonomy): Bacteria > Pseudomonadati > Myxococcota > Myxococcia > Deltaproteobacteria bacterium. The sequence continues at coordinate 92,208 of JADLHG010000067.1, read as the reverse complement.
GCACCTCGGTCCCGCGCGGCATGACCCACAGGTCGCCCCCCGCGTAGGCGATGAGCGAGGACGCGTTCTGCTGGAAGCCCACGTAGAGGCCGATCTGGGCCAGCACCAGCGTCGTGGCGAAGGCCACCCCCGCAAGCGCCGCGGCCATCTTCCCCCGGTCGTGGGTCAACGTGAGGAGCGCGATGCGCCGCATGCCGGTCCGTAGAATACCACCCCGACCGGTGCCTCGCCCGGAGCCCGAGGTCTTGCAGATGCGCGGCCTTCCGGCCTCCGCTCGCGCTTGACCGAGCTATATCGTATCGGATATAGTTATTTGCATGGTTTGATTCGAGGAGGAAGGCCATGTCCATCGCCCCCGCATCCCCCGTCCGCACCCTCGAGCCGGCCGAGCTCAAGGAGCTCCTGATCAAGTCCTGGCTGACCCACGACGCGATGTGGTTCCGCCACTGCGCCGAGGCGCTGGGCCTCGAACGGGCGAACCAGCTCAACCTGCAGGCCGTGCGCTCCATGGCCGCGGTCGAGATCCGCCGGCTCGTGAAGGCTCTCGGGCTGGGCGAGGTGCGGGACATGAACGCGCTCAGGGCGCTGCTCGACGGCGCCTGGCAGCTCATCCGCGCCGACTTCATGGGCTTCCGGCTGACCTATCCCCGGCCGAACGTGCTGCGCTGGGAGACCGATCGCTGCTTCGCCTTCGACGGCGTGAGCCAGCTCGGGGCAGCCGCGCAGTACCACTGCGGCATCTTTCCGCGCATGGAGACCTGGCTCGAGACCCTGGGGGTCCGCTACACTGTGGCCCCCGCCTTCGAGGGCTGTCTGATGCACCAGACCGGCGCGTGCGCGCGCGAATACACCTTTTCCTTCGACGAGGCCCCGCCCGCATGAGCGGAGGCCGAGCGATCGCCGCCTGACCCGTGTCCCTGCCCCACTACATCCTGGGCTGGCTCGCCGCCTCGCCGACCCACGGCTACGAGCTGAAGAAGCGCTACCGGGAGTTCATCAACCCCGACGAGAAGCTCGGGGACGCGAAGCTCTACCCGCTGCTGAAGGAGCTCGAGCGCCAGGGATTGGTGGAGAAGCGGCTCGAGGACACCGGCACGGGCCCCGCACGCAAGGTCGTGCACGTCACCGAGGCCGGCAGGGCGGAGTTTCTGCGCTGGCTCACCAGCTCCGAGGGAGAGGACTACGAAGGCCGGCCCCCCTTCGACTTCTTCCGCGCCTTCCCGTTTCTCACCAAGTACCCCTTCTTCCGGCCGCTCGGGCGCAAGGCCCTGGCCGGAAAGCTCCAGGCTCAGCTCGCGCTCCACCGCCAGCGCCTCGAGGGCTACCTTTCGACGCGCGAGAGGATGCGCGAGAAGGGCCTCTCCGAGCCCAAGCTCCAGGCGCTCGAGTTCGGCATCCTCCTCGAGGAGGCCAAGCTCACCTGGCTCGAGCGGGCGCTGGCGAGCGCGACCCAGCCCCCGTCGGCGGGCGGTGCCAAGCGGTCCCGCAAGGGGAAGGCCGTCCCGAGGTAGCGCGCCGTGCGGTAGGCCGACCTCGTCGCCTCCTCTTCCCTCGGTCAATCCCGGAGTGCGCGTTCCGTCTGTAGCCGCAACGCGCGCGCCAGCTCGCGGAACTTCATCGAACAGCGCCCATCGTCCGCTACGCTCGACCAGTAGGCGGCAGCCGCCTCTCCCGCCGCTCCCCAGAGCTCCCGGTTCTCCAGCGTCCGCAGGGGCGGGCGCACGCTCGGCCTCGGTACCTCGCCACGAACCGGGGCGAGCGCCATCGGCAGCATGTCGTAGACCGGCAGGAGCCGGAAGCCCTCTGCCACTGGAGAGAGCGAGAGGTTTCCAAGGTGCATGTCCGTGTTGCCGATCCAGGTGCCGAACGTCTCGAGCCACCGGATGGCCCTCCACGACCGATCGTCCAGAAGCTCTCGCGCGCGCAGCGCCTGGGCGACCTTGCTCCAGCGCTCTCCCTGGCCGGCGAACTCGGCATCGACCATGGTGAGAGATAGCGCGGGAAGCCTCCCCCACGGCCCCTGCCGATCGAACCGTCGAACCTCCAGAAAGAGCCGACCACCCAGGTCGTGGAGCGTGGCCGCGCTGGCCGCGATCCCCGTCTTCGAGACCGAGACGAGGGCGTGGTACTCCGCGCGCAACAGATCGCGCCAGCGCCCGGCTTCTTCGCTCGTGCCCCTGGGGGAGAACTTCACGATCACGGGGCCCGCGGAGGCATGTCGGACGGCGAACTTCGGTTGCTCTCCCGCGGCGGACGATCCCGGCGCCTCGTCCCGACACGCCGCCTCGGCGAGCCCGGGATACGCGGTGCGCCGCGCCCCTGCCGGGTCCACCGTCCGGGCGTTCACCCGCTCGGCCGCCGCTTCTCCCACGATCAAATTCCCCGGCAGATCGTCTCCTCGCCGCACGAGATACTGTCCGATGTGGTCGTCCGACCAGAGGCGCGGGTCCGGCGGACAGCCCCATTCGGACGCGGCCCTCCGCGCCAGTTGCCGCCCGAGAAACCCGGAGGGCCGCAGGTCGTAGAGATAGTAGGGGAGGGAGTCGAAGAGCCCCGTGCCCGCCTCGCCCCGCAGCCAGAACGGCAGGCCCCCACCCTCCACGAGGTAGCGCCCCCCGGACAGAGCCCGGAGCGACGCCACCTGCTCCACCTGGCCCGAAGCGGTCACCCAGTAGAGCGGGAGCGACTCCGCCAGGCCAAAGACCTGACGAACTCCTGCATAGCGCACGGCCCGGCCCTGACCGAGACGAGCCACCTGTTTCCCGGCGTCTCGAAGAAGGCGGGAGACGGTCGATTGGCTCACGCCAAGCCGCCCTTGCAGCTCTCGTGAGGAGCACGGGCCGCGGGCGAGGAGCTCGAGAAGGCGCTCGAGGGTCGGCATCATGCATAGTATATGCATAGATGCGTGCATAGAAAGAGTGGAGGAGCTCGAGGGCGAGGAGCAAGACGCCGAAGGCGGGCCGCAAAGGGAAGAAGGGCTCGAAGTAGCCCCGGCGCCGCGACCGCGCTACCGGAACACGAGCTCGACGATTCCGGGGCCCGTGAAATCGAACGGCCGCTCGAGCGTCCGATCGAGATAGCTCTCGCAGCTCCCCCACTGCTCGCTGGTGCGGTACGTGCGGTCGTGAAACGAGAACCTGTCGAAGCGGGCGGGGCGCCCGTAGATCTCCTTGGGCAGATCGCGCGCGTAGCGAACCCGAAGACCGTATCGCCCCGGAGCCAAGGAGGCCGCCGACACGCAGGGATGCCCACAGGCGCAGGCGCCACGCGTGAAGACCTCCGCCGGCCACTCCTCCACCACGGACGCGCCCGGAGCCAGCTCGACGAAGCCAATCCCCGAGTCACTCACCGTCCGGCCCAGCTCGCAGATCGTCCTGCACCGATCGCAGCCGGAGAGGTCGGGATGATCGATCATGAGCGGGCCGCCCGCAGCGTCGGTGACGGAGAAGAGCCAGCGCGCGTTGCCGTCCAGATAGATCGGGCTCGCGGCGTCGTTCCGCACGCGAATCCGCAACCCGGTCGCGGGTGGCAGCTCGGCCTCGGGCAGCGCCGGGCGCCCACAGGCGAGGCCGAGCGCCAGCAGGCCTGCTCCGACGAGCTTCATCCCCATGCGTTCGTTTCCCCCTGTCGCGAAGTCCCCCGAGGACGTGCGTTCAGCATGACGCCTGGGGCAGCGCGCCGCAAGACGCCGAACGCCCAACGGCGGACGATCGGGCTCTACCGACCGTCCTCGACACCCGCCGTCAACGAGGTTGACGCGTGACGGCGCTCAGAACTCCGCGCCGAGCTGGCCCTCGAAGATGGCCAGGCGGTTGATCTGGTTCGTGCCCTCGTAGATCTGCGTCAGACGCGCGTCGCGCGCGGCCTTCTCTACCCCGTGGCCGGGGAGGTAGCCGTGCTCGCCGAGGAGCTCGAGGGCGGCGCTCGAGACGGCCCACGCCGTGTCCGAGGCGAAGGTCTTGGCCATCGAGCCGGCCGTCTGGAAGGGGCGCCGGTAGCGCGCGGCCTGCCAGACCAGCGCGCGGGCCGCCTGGACCTGGGTCAGCAGCTCGGCCAGCCGTAGCTGCACCTCCGGATACGCGAGGAGCGAGCGGCCAGAGAGCATCGTCTCGCGGCAGAAGGCCACCGCGTGCGCGAGGGCGCCACGCGCGATCCCCACCGCGATGGCTCCCACGCAGGGGCGCGAGTAGTTGAGCACGTTGCGGCTGATGGCCCAGCCGCCGCCGAGGGGCCCGATGCGCCGCTCCTCGGGCACGAAGACGCTTTCCAGCAGGAGCTCCGTGGCGTCGCTCGCGCGCTGTCCGAGCTTGCGCTCGCTCCGTCCGCGGGAGAGGCCGGCGAGGCTCTCGTCGAGGAGAAAGCAGGTCCAGTCCGAAAATCCTCCCCCTTCGGGGGCGGCGAAGAGGGTCACCCAGCGCGCGATCGCCCCGTTGCTGATGAAGCACTTGCGCCCGTTCAGCAGGTAGCCGCCGGGGACCGCCCGATACGTCGCGGAGACGCGGGCCCGCGCCGCGCCTTCGGTCTCCTCGGCGTCGGAGCCCGCGCCGGGTTCGGTGATGGCGAAGGCCGCGAGGGCCGGCTCGCCGCGCCGGATCTCCCGGTAGATGCGGCGCTGCCAGCCGAGGAGCGCGCGGGGATCTCCGCTGAGAAAGAGCGGCGCGATGCCGAGGTCGTGCCCGAGGAGCACCAGGGCCAGACCCGCGCAGGCCGAGGAGAGCTCCTCCGCCTTGAGCGCCGCGGCGAAGACCAGGCCGTAGGTAAGGGCCCGCGGAGGCATCGTGCCGAAGGGGGGAGGCAGGAGCTCCGTCTCGAGCCCGTGTCGCGCCGCTGCGAGAAAGAGAGCGCGTCCGTCCACGCCGTGCGGGTCCCGGTCCGCGGCCAGCGCGCGGGGCGCGAGGTGCTCCTCGGCGAAGGCGCGGTAGTGCCGCCGGAGCGTGCGGAAGGGAGCCGGCAGGGTCTCCGTGTCCCGCTCCCAGAGGGTGCGCGCCTCGGTGTCGAAGAGGAGGCGACCGAGGGAGGAGAGGCGTCCGGAGGCGTCGCGCGGGTGCAAGGGGTTCATCGGAACGCCTCTCACGTGCGCTCGGAGAGCGTCGCGCGCCGCAGGTCCGCGGGACGGCCCGCGAGAACCTTCAGGGCCAGGGCATCGCGCAGCCGCTTCTCGAGGCGATAGTCTTCCATGTACCCATAGCCCCCGAGCACCTGCAGGCTGTCCGAGACGGCCTGCGCGGCGTCGAGGGTCGCCCGCAGCTTGAGCTGCGCCAGCTCGCGCAGCCCGCCCGCGGGACACCGCTCGGCCGCGGCGTAGAGGAAGGCCCGCGCGCACGCCACGCGCGAACCCGCCTCGGCGAGGAGCTCCTCTACCGCGGCGTGGTCGCGGATGAGCCCCCCTCCCTGATAGCGCTCGCTCGCGTAGCGCGTGGCCGCCGTCAGCGCCCCCTGCGCGTTCCCCACCGCGGCGGCCGCGACGCCGAGCCAGATCCGGCCGAGCACGCCCGCTGCATCCGGCCAGGGCGACGGCCCCACGGCAAGCGCCAGCACCTGCTCGAGGCGCAGGCCGCGCGTGGAGAGCGCCGCCAGGCCCACCTTCTCCTCCGTCGCCCCCTCGTAGAGGCCCTCCGCGCCGGCTCGCACCACCACCGCGGTGGCAAACCCGTCGTCCGCGAAGAGCGCGTAGCGCGCCGCGTCCGGCGGGCCGTGCACGAAGCAGAGCTCTCCCTCGACGCGCGCCTCGTCGCCGGTGGCGCGAACCCGGATCCCCTTCGCGAGCGGCCACCCGAGGGCCGGCGGCGCGAAGAGACCCACCGCGCCTTCGCCGGCTCCACGCGCCTCGGCCTCGTCCCCGAGCGCGGAGAACACCGCCTGGGCCACCGCCGCGTAGTGCAGGCAGAGCGCCACGCCCGCGCACTCCTCGGCCACCGCCTCGAGCGCCACCACCGCCGCGAGCGGCTCGCACGCGCTGCCCCACAGAGCGAAGGCCGCGTCCTCCCCCTGCCCGAGGAGCCCGGCCGCCTCGGCCCGCGCGAGCACGCCCGGCAGCCGGGTCAGGTCCCCGTCGCGTCCCTCCCGCGCGAGCAGAGGCGCCACCTCCTGCCGGGCGAAGCGAACCGCGCTCCCCCGCGCCGCCTCCAGCGCCTCGCGCTCCATGCGCCTACTCCCCACCGAGATAGACGGTGTCGTGGACCCCCTGGCGCTCGCGCCCCCGGTAGCCCTCGTGCGGCGCCACGTCGCCGTCCACCACCTCCCCGACCGGCAGGATCGCCGCTCGCTCCACGTAGTAGCGGGCGAAGACGGGTCTCGCCCCGAGGCCGAGCGCCCGGATGCTCTCGGCCACCGGGTGCTCTCCGAGGCGCAGAGAGCAGCCGCGCGCCCCGAGGTTCAGGCGGGCCGTGCCGCGCGCCGGGATGATGGTGCGCACGAGCTCGCGTCCTTTAACGGTATAGGTCACGATGGGACGCCGCTCCTCCACGCACAGGCCTCCGCGCGCCACCTCCACGCTGAGAATGTGCTGGCCCTCCTCGGAGAGGCTGCACCCGAGCCGTTCGGGCGTGTATTCGAACCGCATATCGGCCACGAACTTCGGATAGCCCCATATGCCGCGCCCCGCGTCACGCGCCACGAGGTGCGTGACCGGCAGGTGACAGACGAAGAGCCCGAGACTCGGGAAGCGGGACTCGAGTAGCGCCCCCACGAGCGGCGGAGCGCGGCGATCCAGGGTCACCGGGATGGCCACCGCCACCTCGCCGTAAGGACCGATCGAGGTGTTCAGGTAGTTGAAGGCCGCGATGGCCACCGCCCCCCGGCCGGGCAGGAGCGGTACGGGTTTCAGCCGCGGCGTGGGAAGGGCCCGCTCGAGCGCCGCGAGGGGGGCGGGAAAGAAGAGCACGAAGGCGTCGTCGCGGTAGTACTGGATCGGGAGCTCGAAGCTCGCCGAGCCCACCGACACCGGGCGTCCGGGGCGGGTGCCGTCGAAGAAGGTGCGCATGGCGCGCAGCATAGCCCGGGGCGACGCCCCGCTACCAGAGGCCCGGGATGAGCGCGCGCCGCGTGCGGGGGTAGTCGGGGAAGGTCTCGCGATACCAGCGGTGGTGGGCCCAGGCCCGGGGCGCGAGGTTCGCCACGGTCCAGGCCAGAAACGAGACGCCCCCCCAGCTCCAGGTGGCGAGGGCCCAGCCCGTCCACTCCAGGATCTCTCCCGCGTAGTTGGGGCAGGAGATATAGCGATAAAGAAACCCCTCGGGGATGCGATAGCCCGCATCCCCGGGCCGCCTCAGCCCGCGGAGGATGGCGTCGGCTCGGTGATTGACCACCATGCCGAGGAGAAAGAGCGCACTGCCCGCGAGAAATCGCGGGTCGTGCAGCCAGCTAGACAGATAGCCGCCCGAGAGCGTGAACAGATAGCGCCCGTTGAGATAGGTATTCACGCTATTGAAGAGGATCGCCATCCCCACCACGACCACCGGGGTGCGCTTGGGGCTCGGCCGGATCACCGCCGGATAGACGAACGCGCGGTAGACGTAATGGAGCTCCCAGAGGCCGAGAAAGACCCAGGAGGTGGGGGCTGCGGGCCACTGGCCGAGCACGAAGAAGAGCCCGAAGAGGAGCGAGGCCGGCGCCTCCATCAGGATCCAGCCCACCCGCTGCGAGACGGAGGGACCCCAGCCGGTCCGGCTGTGTCGCCCGTAGGGGGCCACGACGAAGAAGAGGAGCACGAAGGTCCCGAGGGCCAGCGCGAGCCAGCCGAGGAGGAGCGCGCGGTAGACGCCGAGCTCGTTCACTGGCCTGGCTCCGTTTCTGCGACGCGCTGCACCAGGAGGTCGGCCAGTCGCTCCTCGGCGCCGCCGCTCCCCTCGAAGTAGAGGAAGGGCTCGACCAGCTCGAGCTCCACGAGGCGGAGGACTCCGTCCGCGTCGCGCAAGAGGTCTACCCGGGCGTAGAGCGGCGAGCTCTCGAGCGCCTCGAGGACGCGGCCGCCTGCCGCGCGAAGCTCGCCGTCCAGCGGACAGGGAACGACCCTGCCGCCGTGCTGGGGCTGCACGCGGAAATCTCCCCCGGCGGGGAGCTTGCGCACGGCGTGCGAGGGCGCGCCGTCGAAGAAGATCGCCGAGAGCTCGCCTTCGGCGGCCACGCTGTCGAGGTAGGGCTGGAGCATCAGCTCGTGCCCCGGCAGCAGGCGGTCGAGGTGCGCCTGGCCCGAGGCCACCTCGTGCGCGTCGACCCGCACCGTCTCCCAGGCCCCCGCCGAGACGACCGGCTTGAGCACGCCCGCCGGCCAGCCCTGCGCCGCGAGCAATGGGCCGAGCTTCGCCGGCGCACCGGCGGGAAGCCAGACGGTGGGCACGACCGGGACCCCGCGCTCGGCGAGGGTGGCAAGGTAGGCCTTGTGGGTGTTCCACCGCACGAGAGAGGCGGAGTTCTCGAGCCTGGTGCGTGCGCCGGCCCGCTCGGCCCAGGCCAGGTAGTCGGGCAGGCGGCGGACGTAGTCCCAGGTGGACCGAATCAGGCTCACGGCGTAGCGCGACCAGTCGATGGAAGGCTCGTCCCAGAGGACGGGCTCGGTCGCGACGCCGCGCCGGCCGAGGGCCCGCTGAAGCAGGCGGTCATCGTCGGTCAGAAGGGGCCAGTCCCGGCAGGTGACGAGCGCGACGGTCATGCCCGGGCAGGCTAGCACGAAGCGGAGCGCCTTCGAGAACGCAGGGGGCCTCGGCCCCCGCTCCGCCACGAGGGACCAAAACCAGAAGACCGCAGAACTTGCCGTGCCCTCGACGGGTGCGCAAACTACTTGGTAGACTGGATTACGCTATGGCGACAGATCATCACGCGTCGGACGAGATCGTTCCGGTGCTCGACGAAGAGGCGGGGGGCGCAGGTCAGCCACACCAAGGCGGGCTCGAGGCGCTGCGCACCGGCCCCGCCCTCCCGGCCATCCGCGCAACCAGCCGCGCGGCGACGGAGCCCCCCGAGGCCCCCGAGGCCCCCGAGGCTGAGGACACCTTCCAACCGGGAGACGCGACCGGCCCGCTGGCCCCGAGCCCGAGCCGCCTGAACGCGGCCCTGCTCTTCGACCTCGAGGAAACACAGGACGAGGCGCGCGGACTCACCACGGGAGAGACCCCGCTCACCGAGGTGGCGCCCCCCACGACGATCGACGAGGGGATCGCGGCGCAGCGGCTCGAACGGCTGGAACGCGCGATCCAGCGCCTGGTCGGCGCGAGCAAGCTCAACGACGAGGCGGAGCTGCGGCAGGCGATCGACGATGGGGCGGCGGTCTTCGAGCACGAGACCCCCTTCGTGGACGTGGCCCGGGCCGCGACGGGCGGAGGCGAGGCCCGCGACAAGCTCCTCGACGCGTTCTTCCGCCTGCAGCGCCTGCTGGACCTGGCGCAGCGTTCTCCGACGGTGAGCGGCCTCCAGGCCGCCGTGAGCGCCACGCTCGCGCCGAAGCGCAGCACCCTGGCTCCCAAGGCCGCTCCGGCCGAGGAGCTCCGCCCGGCGGCCCCCCGGTCGGAGGCCCCGGACCGGCGCAAGACGATGCTGATCGTCTTCGCCGTGCTCGTCGTGGCGCGCCTCGCGTATCTGCCCTTCGAGCTGTCGGACGACAGCCCGCCGGCGGCCGCGGTGCCCGAGCAGCACGTCCACTCGGAGCACGCGGCGGCGGTCCACAACAAGAGCGAGCCCAAGGAAGACGAGCCGGCCGTCGACGCAGTGGAGCTGGCGAACGAAGCCGGCGGCCTGGCGCTGGTGGTGATGGCCCGAAGCCCGCGCGGGCGCGACCTGCGGGTGGAGATCACCTGGTACAAGAACGGCGGAGTGATTCGCGAGACCACCGAGCCCTGCGCCGGCGAGCTCGTGGTGAAGCTCCCCCAGGATCTGCTACAGGAAGGCGCGAAGTACAAGGCCTCCGTCCGCGCGTCGGACGGACAGCAGCGCAGCACCCGGCTCACCACGGCGGAGGTGGCCTACAAGCCCGCTCCGCCGCCGAGACGTCGATAGGCATCTCAGCCCAAGGAGGTCGCTCATGAGTCGTAGCCGAGCACGCCCCCGCACCGAGACGGGATTCACGCTGGTGGAGCTGATGATCGCCGTGGCCATCAGCGGCATCCTCTCCACGGTGGCCATCCCCGCCTACCTGCGCTACGTGGAGTCGGCGCGGGACCTCGAGGGGGTGCACAACATCCAGAAGCTGGCCTCGGGCGCCCGCGCCTACATCGAGGGGCACGAGGGGCAGGCTCCCGCCGTCGCCAGCTCCGTCTCGTGCACCAACACCTTCGGCGGGATGTGCCACGGGTCGGCCATTAGCTCCGGCACGAGCGCCTATACCGCATGCACACAAGGGGGGCCCTATACCGCCGCCCAGCTCACGAACTTCAGGACCGGAAGCTATGCGCCTATCTGGTCCATGCTGCTCTTCGAGCCGGGGGATAAACCGCGCTTTTATTACTACTATCACCTGGATAGCCTCAACGGAAACCCGAACTATCTGAGCGGGCAGATCTACGCCGACCGCTATCAGTCCTGCACCTCCACCACGCGGCGGGTACGCTATAGCATGCTACCGCGCATGCAGAACGGGACGCCCATCTTCGTGGGGCCTACGAAGCAGATCTTCAACAACTAGAACGCCGACCCCCCGGGCGCGTGCCCTCCGTCAAAGTGCTGTGCCCTTGACCTCCTCGTCGCCACCCGCTCCCTCGCCCCCCTTCCGTCCCGACGCGCCGAGCGAGCGCACGATCATCTTCCTCGTCGCCGCCGTGCAGTTCGTGAACATCCTCGACTTCATGATCGTGATGCCCCTCGGGCCCGACTTCGCCGCGGGGCTCGGGATCCCCGCCGAGCAGCTCGGCCTCGTGGGTGGGTCGTATACCGCCGCCGCCGCGGTGGCGGGGCTCCTCGGGTCCCTCTTCCTCGACCGCTTCGACCGCCGCGCGGCGCTGGCCGCGATCATGGCCGGGCTCGTGCTGGCCACCGCCGCCGGGGGTCTGGCCCGTAATCTGGGCGAGCTGGTCTTCACGCGCGTCGTGGCCGGCGCCTTCGGTGGCCCGGCATCGGCGCTCTCGCTCTCCATCGTGGCGGACCTCGTCCCGGTAGCCCGACGGGGCAAGGCGCTCGGCGCCGTGATGGCCTCCTTCTCGCTGGCCTCGATCCTGGGCGTGCCGGCGGGGCTCGAGCTCGCCCGCCTGGCCGGCTGGCGGAGCGCCCTCTTCTCGGTGGCGGCCCTCGGCCTGGTAGTCGTCGTCCTCGCGATGCTGCGCATGCCCCCCATGCGCGACCACCTCGCGCCGGGGCAGCGCGACGCGCCGCGCGGCTCGAGCCTCTATCTGCGCCCCGAGGTGCTCCTCACGCTCGTCGGCACGGCCACGGCCTTCATCGCCTCGTTTCTGCTCGTCCCGACGCTCGCGTCGTACCTGCAGTACAACGCCGGCTATCCCCGCTCGCGCCTCGGCCTGCTCTACCTCATCGGCGGCGTGATCAGCCTCCTCACCGTGCGCGTGAGCGGCGCGCTGGTGGATCGGCTGGGAACCACCCCGCTCGCCACGGCCGGCACGCTGGTACAGCTCGCGGTCTTCGGCACGAGCTTCCTCGGCGACGCGCCGGTGATTCCGGCGATGCTGCTCTTCACGGGCTTCATGTTCGGCGGAGGGCTGCGCGGGGTGGCCTGGAACACGCTCACCTCACGCGTGCCGGCCCCGGCCGAACGGGCGCGCTTCATGTCGCTGCAGTCAGCCGTGCAGCACAGCGCCGCCGCGGCGGGGGCCTTTCTCTCGGCCAAGCTCCTGCGGGAGCTCCCCGACCACCGCCTGGCCGGCATGCCCCGGGTCGGGCTTCTGGCCATGGCCCTCACCCTGGCCCTCCCGCCGCTGGTCCTGCTGGTGCTGCGCCGGCTTAGACGGTCGCCGTAACCTCGGGCCCCACGTCGGCCCCGGGACCCCGCGACATCCGGGCCCCATTGTAGATCCCCCTGGCCGGCGGTACAGTTGCTTTTGCAGGAGCGGGGTGGGGGGAAAGGGCGGGACGCGCTGGTGTCAGCCGATCATTCCGTCATGCATCGAACGCCCTCGAGGAGCGAGGTTCCGATGGCCGCGTCTATTCTCGTGGTCGAGGACAACCAGCTCAACCGGGATCTGGTCCGCGCGGTGCTGGAGTGCCGGGGGCACGAGGTGCGCGAGGCGGACAGCGTGGAGACGGCGCGCGAGGCCCTGGCGGCGCGGCTGCCGGCGGTGGTGCTGCTCGACGTCCAGATCCCGGGGGGCGGCGGCGAGCGCCTGCTGCGAGAGGTGCGCGCGCGCCCCGACTGGGCCCGCCTGCCGGTGATCGCGGTGACCGCCCTCGCCATGCCTACCGACGAGGCGCGGCTCCTGGCGCTCGGGTTCGACGGGTACGTGCCCAAGCCCATCGACACGCGCGCCTTCGGTCCCTACGTCGAATCGTTTTTCAGACCACGCACGGGGGATGGAGATGACCGAACCGAACGCTAGCGGCGAGGCGAGTCCTCGCGTCGAGACGATCCTGGTCGTGGACGACAACCTGCAGAACCGCCTGGTGGCCGAGGGACACCTCGCGAGCGTGGGCTACCGCGTGCTGCAAGCCGAGAGCGGAGCGCAGGCGATCGAGCGCTTCGCCGAGGAGGCCCCCGACCTGGTCCTGCTGGACGTGTTGATGCCGGGGCTCAACGGGTTCGAGACCTGTCAGCGCCTGCGCGCTCTCCCCGCCGGGCCCGAGACCCCCATCTGCTTCCTCACGGCGCTCGAGGACCTGCAGTCGCACGAGCAGGCCATGGCCTCGGGGGCCGACGACTACCTGACCAAGCCCATCCGCCGGACCGAGCTCCTGCTGCGCGTGAAGTCTCTGCTCCGCATCCGGCGCTTCAGCCGAGAGCTCGAAGCCTCCGTGCAAACGATCGTGGCCAAGAATGCGGCGCTCGAGCACGAGCAGGCCCAAAAGCAGCAGCTCACCGATCTGATCGTGCACGACCTGAAGAACCCGCTCGCGGGGATCCTCTCGAATCTCGAGTTCCTGGAGCTGGAGACCGGCGTGTCGGCGGAGGGGTGCGAGGCGCTACTCGACGCGGGCTCGGCGGCGAAGAACATCCACCGCATGGTGCTGAACCTGCTCGACGTGAGCCGCGGCGAGGACGGCAGCCTCCGCACGCACCCGACGCGTTTTTCGGTGCGCGAGCTGGTCGACGAGGTGGTCCGGGAGACCGCGCGCCGGGCCGCGCTGCGCAACGTCGAGCTCTCCGTGCAGGTCGCGCAGGGGCTCGAGGTCACCGGCGACCGGGACCTCCTGCGCCGCGTGGCGGAAAACCTCCTCGACAACGCCCTGCGCTACGCCCCGAAGGGGAGCACGGTCGGCCTCGAGCTCGGCGCCACGAACGAGGCGCACTGGACGCTGAAGGTGCGCGACCAGGGGCCGGGTGTCCCGGCAAACCTGCGCGAACGGGTCTTCGAGAAGTACGTGCAGCTCGAGCGCCCCACCGGTGCCGGAGGGCGGGGGCTCGGCCTCCTCTACTGTCGGCTGGCCGCCGAGGCGCACCAGGGGCGTATCTGGATCGAGCCGAACGAGCCGCAGGGGAGCCTCTTCTGCGTCGAGCTGCCCACCGAGCCGCAGGGCTGACCGCGACCCGGACCCGCCGCCTCTAGCCCTCCTCGGCCGGCGCGAGGTGCAGGAGCACCTTGCCCTGCTCCACCTGCTCCCCCTCCTCGACCGCAATGGAGAGCACCTCGCCCGCCTCGGGGGCGCTCACCCGGTGCTCCATCTTCATCGCCTCGAGCGTCACCAGCGTCTCACCGCGCTCCACCTGCTGCCCCGGGCGGACGTGAATGCGCACCACCTTCCCCGGCGTCGGCGCGACGCAGCTCCCCGGCTCCACCTCGAGCTGCGGCAGCGGAAAGCGCGGCACGAGCGTGACCATCGCCTCGCCGTGGCCGAGGTGGACGTAAACAGTCGTTCCGTCCTCGACCCCCGCCGCCCCCGGGGCCGGCCGGCAGGCCACGCGCCAGCGCTGGTGCACCCCATCGAGCACCACCGCCAGTTCGTCCCCCTCGCGCGAGAGCACCTCGAGAGCGTGCTCCCCGAGGAGCGTCTCCCCCTGCACGAGCCGCAACGCGAGCTCCCGCGCTCCGACGGTACGCCACTCGGCGAGCAGCTCGGCGTCGAAGCTGACGAAGCGATCCCGCTCCACGCCCGTGGCCCCGAGACGGAAGCCCGGCTGCATCTGCGCCGGATAGGGGGCGCTCGCCCGACGCTCGTGCCAGCCGAGAGCCACCGCGGCGATCGTCCCCTCGGCCAGGTTCAGCGGCGGGGCAGTGGGGAGCCCGTGCCGCGGAAGAAAGTGCGTGTCGAGCTCGCCCGCGTTCCAGGCCGGGTGCGCGAGCACCTCGCGCAGGAGCGGCAGGTTCGTGGCCAGCCCGGGCACCCAGGCCCGCCGCAGCGCGCGCAAGAGGCGCCGACTGGCCTGCGCCCGGTCCTCCCCCCAGGCGATGAGCTTCGCGAGCATCGGGTCGTAGAAGACCCCGACGTGCGAGCCCCCCTCGTAACCGGCGTCCACGCGCACCCCTTCCTCCAGCGGAAGGTCGAAGCGCACCAGCTCGCCGCTCGACGGAAGGTAGTCGCGCAAGGGGTCTTCCGCGTAGAGCCGCGCCTCGATCGCGTGCCCTCGCAGGCGGAGCTCCCGCTGCGCGAAGGGGAGCCGCTTCCCCTCGGCCACGGCGAGCTGCAGCGCCACGAGGTCGAGCCCGGTCACGAGCTCGGTCACCGGGTGCTCCACCTGGAGCCGCGTGTTCATCTCGAGGAAGTAGAAACTCCCCTGCGCGTCGAGCAAGAACTCCACCGTGCCCGCGCCCACGTAGCCGGCGAGCCGCGCCACCTCGAGCGCCACCTCGCCCATCTTGGCGCGCAGCCGCTCGTCCACCGCGGGCGACGGCGCCTCCTCGAGGATCTTCTGGTGCCGCCGCTGGATCGAGCACTCGCGCTCGAAGAGGTGCACCGCGCCACCGTGCGCGTCGGCCAGCACCTGCACCTCCACATGCCGCGGCCTCTCCACGTAGCGCTCGAGGAGCACGGCGTCGCTGCCGAAGGCCGAGAGCGCCTCGCGTCGCGCCGACGAGAGGGCCGCCGCGAGCTCCTCGGGCCCGTCGACCCGCCGCATGCCGCGCCCGCCGCCCCCCGCCGCGGCCTTCACCAGCAGCGGGTACCCGACGCGCCCCGCCGCCGCGGTGAGCTCGGCGTCGCTCGCGCCGGCGTCGTCGAAGCCGGGGACCACCGGCAGGCCGTGCCCCGAGGCCAGGCGCCGCGCCGCCGCCTTGTCCCCCATGGCGCGGATCGCCGCCGCCGGCGGACCCACCCAGGTGAGGCCGGCCTGCACCACCGCCTCGGCGAAGGCCGCATTCTCCGAGAGGAAGCCGTACCCGGGGTGCACCGCGTCCACCCCGGCGCGCGCCGCGGCCGCGAGGACCGCCTCCACCTTCAGGTACGATTCCCCGACGGGAGGTGGCCCGAGGCGGACGGCCCGGTCGGCCTCGCGCACGAAGGGCAGCTCGCGGTCGGCGTCGGAGTAGACCGCCACCCCCTCGATCCCGAGCGCGCGGCAGGTGCGGAGGATGCGTCGCGCGATCTCCCCGCGGTTCGCAATCAGCAGACTCTGAATCGGCTTCGTCATGGTGCCTGTCTCGTGGCGTGCGCGTGAGGTGGGCCTGCCGCGGCTCGGAGTGGACCGTCAGTGGCGGAACGTTCCCCAGGAGGTGCTGCCTCGCACCGGCGCGTTGTGGATCACCGACAGGCACTGGGCGAGCACTCGCCGCGTCTGCCGCGGGTCGATCACGCCGTCGTCGAACATGCGCCCCGTGGCGGCCCAGGCGGTGGACTCGTAATCCACCTTGCCCACCAGCATGGTCTTCAACCCCTTCAGCTCCTCCTCGTTCACGGGCTTGCCGCTCTTGGCCGCCGCGTCGCGCTTGACGATCTCGAGCACGCCGGCGAGCTGCTCGGAGCCCATCACGGCGATGCGATGATTGGGCCAGGTGAAGAGGAAGCGTGGGCGATAGGCGCGCCCCGCCATGGCGTAGTTCCCGGCGCCGTAGCTGCCGCCGATCATCACCGTCATCGACGGAACGGTGCTGTTCGCCACGGCGTTGATCATCTTCGCGCCGGCCCGGATGATCCCCGTCTCCTCGGCGGCCTGCCCCACCATGAAGCCGGTGATGTTCTGCAGAAAGAGCAGCGGCGTGTCGCTCTGGTTGCAGAGCATGATGAACTGCGCCCCCTTGTTGGCCGACTCGGAGAAGAGGATCCCGTTGTTGCCGAGGATGCCGACGCGATACCCGCCGAGCTCGGCGAAGCCGCAGACGAGCGTCGGCCCGTAGAGCGGCTTGAACTCGGAGAAGCGGCTGCCGTCCACCAGACGCGCGATCACCTCGCGGCAGTCGAAGGGGACGCGCACGTCGGCGGAGGCCACGCCGAGGAGCTCTTCGGGGTCGTGGAGCGGCTCGTCCCCGGGCCCCGTCGGCGCGGGACCCTGCTTGCGCCAGCCGAGACGCCCGACGATCTCGCGCCCGAGGCGCAGGCAGTCCCGCTCGTCCTCGGCCAGGTAGTCCGAGACCCCCGAGAGGCGCGAGTGCATCTCCGCCCCGCCGAGCTCCTCGTCGGTCACGATCTCGCCCGTGGCCATCTTCACCAGCGGCGGCCCGGCCAGGTACATGAAGGCGGCCTTCTTCACCATCACCACGTAGTCGGACATGCCCGGGATGTAGGCCCCGCCCGCGGTGCACGAGCCGAAGACCAGCGAGACCGTCGGCAGGCGCGCCTCCGAGCGCTGGGTGAGCTCGCGGAAGGCGGCGCCGCCGGGCACGAAGATCTCGGCCTGATTCGGCAGGTCGGCCCCCGCGCTCTCGATGAGGTGCACGGTGGGCAGGCAGTTCTCGCGCGCGATCTCGGCCAGGCGCGCCCCCTTCTTGAGCCCCACGGGGCCGATCGCTCCCCCCTGCACGGTGGACTCGGAGGCGGTCACGAGACACTCGGTGCGCATCACGTAGCCGAGGCCGGCCACCGTCGCCCCGCCGGGCTGGCGCTCGTTTTCGTGGAGCCCGGCGAGCGGCAGTAGCTCGAGGAAGGGGCTGTCCCGGTCGAGGAGCAGGTCGATGCGCTGCCGCGGCAGGAGCTTGCCGCGCTCGAGGTGGCGCTTCACGTACTTGTCGCCGCCCCCCGCGCGCGCGCGCGCCAGGTACTCCTCGAGCTTGGCCACGGCCTCGAGGTTCGCGGCGCGATTCTGACGGTAGGTCTCGGAGCGCGGTTCGATGCGGGTCGGCAGTGGGTTCATGCCCTCGGGCTCTCGCTGAAAGAGGCCCGGAGCATACTCATTCGGGACGGGATGCGGAAGCGCGGGCGCGGGTCGCGGCGCAGCAGGCGTTTCAGCCCGAGCGGTGCTCGGCGGCTCACGCCCCGGGGCGCACGGCCCGGAGCACGCGCAGGTAGTTTCCCCCGAGGATGCGACCCACGCGGTCGGGGCTCCAGCCCCTCTCGAGCATCCCCTGCACGAGGACCGGCAGCTCGAGCACGGTCTTCATGTCGCGCGGCGTGACGATGAGGCCGTCCCAGTCGCTGCCGAGGGCCACGAACTCGTCGCCGGCCACGCGAATCACGTGCTCCATGTGGTCGAGGATCAGCTCGGACCGGCCGTTCCACCACTCCCGGCCGAGGAACATGGTGTGGAAGATGATGCCCACGAGCCCGCCCAGCTCGGCGACGGCGCGAACCTGCGCGTCGTCGAGGTTGCGCCACATGTCGTGCACGGCGCGCACGCCGGTGTGCGAGACGATCGCGGGCTGGCTCCGGTCGTGGACCGCGAGCGCCGCCCAGAACCCGTCCGCGCTGATGTGCGCCAGGTCCACCAGGATGTGCCGCGCGTTCATCTGACGGATGTAGTCCGCCCCGAGCGGGGTGAGCCCGTCGCGCTTCGCCCCCGAGGGAGCGCTCGTCGCACCGAGCGTCGAGTTCGACAGGTGCACCACGGTGATGCGGCTCACGCAGTCGTCGGGAATGCGCGCGAGGTCGTCGGGCCCGCTGTCGAAGGCGTTGCCGCCCTGGATCGCCAGCCAGCAGGCCACCTTCCCCGCCCGGCGCGCGGCGACGTACCCGGCGTGGTCTTTGACCACCGCGAGCTGCTCGGGGTGCGCCTCGAGCTCGGCCTTGAGTCGGGCCAGGTTGGCGAGCGCCATCGGCGTCCGCCGCGCCTGCCGACGAAACGGGTTCGTGGCGATGCTGAAGACCGCCCCCGTCATCCCTGATTCGAGGAGCCGCGGCAGGTCGACGTGCGAGTAGAAGCGCGCGTTGAAGAGCCCCTCGTCGTGACGGCGGTCGAGGCGATACCCGGTGAGGCGCGTCCAGAGGAACGACTCGACGTGCAGGTCGATGCTGTCGCACGCGGCGTAGAGGTCGATCGCCTCGCGCGAGATGCCGAGCCGCCGCGCCCAGCCCTCCGGGTCGT
The DNA here is from genome assembly GCA_020848905.1 of Deltaproteobacteria bacterium. Classification (NCBI taxonomy): domain Bacteria; kingdom Pseudomonadati; phylum Myxococcota; class Myxococcia; species Deltaproteobacteria bacterium. The sequence continues at coordinate 73,730 of JADLHG010000067.1, read as the reverse complement.
CGCGCCAGCGCGCGTAGTCTTGGATCATGCGGTCAGCTCACGCGCGCGCCGGCCACGTACCGGTTCCAGGTGCGGTCCGCGTGCTCCGGCTCGGCCGCTTCCTGATCGGGGCAGTCGAAGAGCAGCTCGCACTCGGCGAGCGCCGCGTCGGTGAAGGCGCAGTGGTGCGGTCGCTCCGCCTCGTCGTGCGCATAGGGGACGAAGAAGCGGCAGGTCGCGCACATGCGCGAGGTGGAGATCTGCCCGTGAAGCTGCAGGAACCGCACGAGCTTGATCGACACGCGCAGGAGCAGGTCCTGCTCGCTCGGCTCGAGGTCGGCCACCGCATCGAGCAGGAAGTCGGGCCAGTCGGCCAGGCGTTCGGCCTCGCGTCGCCCCTTGGCGGTGAGCGAGATGGCGATCGCGCGCGCGTCGGTGAGCTCGCGCTCCTTGCCCACGAGCCCCTTGCGCACCAGGGTGGCCACCGCGTCGCTCGCGGTGGGAGCCGTGACCGCCAGCTCCTCGGCGAGCTGCGACAGGCGCCGCGGGTGACGCACGCGGAGGAGCATCAACACCTGCGCCTGCGTGGGCGAGAGGCCCCGCGGCCCCGCGGCCTGCCAGGCCTGGCTCTTCATGGCCAGGCTCACCTTGCCGAGCCCGGCGACGAGCCGCTGGGCCAAGGACTCCTGCGCCTCCTCGCTCTCGAGCTCGGAGGTCCCTAGGTATCGCCGTCGCTGCATGCTGTCCCCCACTCCCGGTGGCACACTGCTAAGGATGCCGAAGGACTAGCGCACGACCCCCGGGATTGCAAGAGCTCGCGGGGTCCGGGCACGCGCCTTGCGGCCGTCCTCGGAGTCTACGGCGAGCACTTCCCCTGCTGGCCCGTGGTCTGCGCGACGCAGTTGCCCTTCTTCCAGCCGACGCAGGGCAAGCCCGGACAGGGCCACGTCAGACCGGCGCACCCGTTATTGACCCAGGCCGATTCGATCGCGCGCAGCTTGGTGTCGTCCTGGACATAGAGCGGACAGGGGCAGTCGAGCCGGTTCGGCACCTCGCGCTGACACTGGAGCACCGGCAGGCTCGGCGCGCAGTTCTTGGCTGGCTCGAGCTGCAGCACGTAGTCCAGGTTGAGCAGAAAGCAGACGGTGTACTTCCCCACCTCCACGTCGTAGGGCGCAGAGACGGCCTGCTGCATCCCGGTGCAGTTCACCGGTTTGAAGGGCTTACCGGCCGTGCAGCTCGCCGCATAGTCGGCCGAGACGCGCCAGGTGCCTCCGTAGCGGGGCAGGAGCGTCTCGCTGTAGGTCGCCCCCGGCGCCACGACGCGGGCCTGCGGCGGGTTCGTCGCACATTGGGTGTCGACGCCCTGGTCGTCCCACTTGCCGCCCAGGGCCTGGCGTTCGCGCCGGAACGCCGTGCAGCCGTCCACGAAGACGGGCGCAGCGGTCCGGTTGCGCAGCGTGGCCACGATCGCCTCCTTCTCGGCGTACTTGGCCTTGTCGGTGGTGACGGTCACCGTCGGCGGCGGGGCCCCGTCGGCGAGCCTTCCGTCGGCAGGCCTTCCGTCGGCGAGCCTTCCGTCGGGGCGAGAGAGGTCCTGCGTTCGCTGGTCCGTCGCCGCGCCGTCGGGGCGAAGGCCTCGGTCGGCCGCGGGTGCCGCACCGTCGGGCAAGGGAGGGAGCTGCGTGCTGCACCCGCCCAAGAGGGCGACCATCGCCACACCGAAACACCGCACCGTCTGCTTAGACATGCTTGATCGTCCTTCTGCTGGCCTCGTCATGAGCGCGCGCCGTCCCGCGAGCGCGGCTAGCGACCCGAGGTCCTCCTATCATAGACTGAGGGAACGAAGGGGGCACCCCATGGAACACCGTCGCGGAGCCCGCGTATCGGCGGACTTCTGGATTCGGCTCGAGGGCGTGGACCACGAGCCCCGCCTGCGCCAGGGGAACCTGAGTGTGAGCGGCCTCTACTTCCGCTGCGAGCGGCCCGTCGGACAGGTGGGCTCGGTCCAGTTCCTGCGCCTCGCCTCGCGCGACTTTCAGCAGCAGGTGGACGTGCTGGCGCGGGTGATCCGCACCATCAGCCTCGAGGACCTGCACGCCGGCAGCGTGACGGCGGGGGTCGCGCTCGAGTTCATGCCGCAGAGCGCCGCGAGCCGCGAGGCGCTCGAACGCGTGGTGCGCTACGTGGTGGGGCTGCAGCTCGACCGCGAGATCGAGATCGAGGTGGAGACGCTCCAGCACGCGCCGGCGGGCCCGCTGCGCCCGGTCGAGACGGGCGCCACCTCGCGCCACAGCCTGCACCGCATGCGCCTGCAGACGAGCTGGCCCGTCGACCCGGGGGACCCCGTCGCGGTGGAGATCCAGTCCCCGTCCGAGCACCGCAGCCTCCGCTTCGACGGAGAGGTGCTGCAGGCGGTCCCCGGGCACCACGCGGACGGGTCCACGCACTACAACGTGGACGTGCGGATCTACGACCGGCCCAAGGCGCGCGGCTCGATGAGCGCATCGCAGCTCCGGGTCGGAGGCTCGTCGCTCACCGACGCGCTCGACCGCGTCTTCTCGGACCTCATCGTGCCGCCGCTCTCCGGCACGCCGCCCCGGCGCGAGCACCTGGTGGGGCTCCTGTCGCGGATCCGCATCCCGACGCTGCTCACGATGTTCGAGCTCGAGCGCATGTCCGGGGCGCTGCTCATCTCGCGCGACGGCGAAGAAGCTCGGCTCTTCGTGCGCGACGGTCGCGTGGTGGACGTGGAGGACGGCCAGGGTCGCGCGGCGCCGAGGGCCCTCGCCACGCGGCTGCTCGCCTGGGACGAGGGCACCTTCGAATTCACGCTGCAGGCGGTCGACCGCCCCGACCGTATCGGCACGAGCACGACCGCGCTCTTGCTCGATCTCGCGCGCGAAGCGGACGAGGCCGGACGCCACGGACCGAGCTGATCATGCGCGCGAGCTACCGGGGGCCGGGAATCGGTCGGACGGCGCTGCTCTGTCTCGCGGCGTCCGTCGCGCTCGCCTGCCCCATGACCTCGCGCGTGAGCTCGCTCGACCGCCCGTGCGATTCGGACCACCCGTGCGGACCCGATGCCGTCTGCGACCCGCAGCGCGGGCGTTGCGTGGAGCCGGGGCAGACCCCTCCCCCCGTACGACGCGATAGCGCGCTCCCCTGGACCGAGGCCGACCGCGGCGCGCCGACAGCCGATAGAGGCTCGACACCGCCACCCGACGGACGAGCGGGGGGCGAGGGAACCTGCCAGGCCCCGCTCGCCCTCTGCGGCACCCGTTGCGTGAACACCAAGACCGACCGCAGCCACTGCGGCGGCTGCGACCGACCGTGCGGGGCGCACGCGACCTGCAACGGTAGCTGCGCCTGCGAGAGCGGCTACGAGAGCTGCAACGGCAAGTGGGACGACGGCTGCGAGTGCACGACGGGCCTGTGCCAGGGAACGACCTGTCAGAAGCCACCGCCCCCCTGCAGCACGACGACCGCCGGCTCGTGCGGCGGCACGACCGCCTATTGCGGCACTGACGGCAAGTGCGCCACCTGCGTGGGCGGGAGAAAGAACTGCGACCAGAAGGGGGATTGCGAGTGCGCCTCGGGGAGCAGTTGCTCGGGCACCACCTGCGTGGCCCCCGTCCAGTGCAGCAGCGCCGACAGCGAATGCACCTCCGCCAACTACATGAAGGGCTGCACCGGCGGGCTGTGTTTCGCGGCGGGGTGCTGCTGCCCTACCTCGCAGCAGTGCCGGGCCGGGAGCTTCCCGGTCTGCTGCAAGCCCGGCCTGACGTGCAAGGATACGGCGAACGGAACCTGCGGGTGAGAGGACGAGGCGGCGACGCGGCGCTCAGCAGCCGTGGTGGATCTGCACGTTGTCGATGAACACGCCCTCGCCGCTGTTCGTGTAGGAGGTCACCGTGTCGAAGACGAACTGGATCTTGACCGACTTGCCGGCGTACTTGGTCACGTCCACCACGATCTCCTGCCAGGCCTTGAGCTTCACGTTGCTGTAGGTCTTGGTCCACACCTTGGTGGCCGTGCTGCCGTCCACCACGGAGACCTCGAGCACGTCGGAGTAGGCCCCCGACTCGGTATCCATGTAGAGCATGAACCGAAGGGCGGCCTTCTTGCCGGCGGAGATGGCCACCGACGGGCTCACGGCCTTGCCGTCGTTCGAGTCGAGCCAGCCCGTGTCGAAGTTCCCCTTGGCCGGGTCGCCGTAGTAGAGCGAATGCGTCCCGGCGCCGGGCCGCCGCGTCGAGGCCTGCCACTTCACCGCCGTGCTCGACCCCTCGAAGGTCCACCCGGTCACGGCGCCCCCCTCGAAGTCGTAGAGCTGCGTCTGCGCCCCGGCGAGGAGCGTCCAGCTCTTCGCGTTCGCCGCGTAGTTGCAGCTCAGGCAGCCGGAGTCGTCGGTCTTGCCGTTGTCGTAGCAGGTGGCGCCGATCAGGCACTTGTCGGCGAGAGAGGTCCAGTCGGTCTTGCTCTTCGACGGGTCGCACTCGCCGCACTTGGTGGTGTCCAGCTCCTTGGGCGTGTAGCACTTGCCCCCGATGAGGCAGGCGTCCTTCTTGACCGTCCACCCGTCGATCTTCGTCGCCGGATCGCACACGCCGCAGCCGGTCGAGTCCGCGTCGCCCGGCTTGTAGCACTTGCTGCCGATCTCGCAGTGGTCCCCGAGCGAGGTCCAGGCGCTCTGGGTCTTCGACGGGTCGCAGACGTTGCAGCCGTTGGCGTCGGTCTCGCCCTTGGAGTAGCACTTGCCGTTGATGAGGCAGGAGGTCGGGCGGAGCTTGTGCTCCCCGCAGCCGCCCTTGCCGTCGCAGACGTCCTCGGTGCAGCTCAGGTTGTCCGCACACTGGTCCTGGTAGCTCGTCCCGGTGCAGCGGCCGTTCTGGCAGTAGTCGTCCTTCGTGCACGGGTTGCCGTCATCGCACGCGCCCCCGTTGGCCGAGGCCCACTTGGTGCGGTCCCCCTCCGTCGCGCAGACCTGGCAGGCGTCGTTCGGGTTGCGCTCCTCGGCCTTGAAGCACTTGTTGGCGGTCTTCTTCGTTTTCTGATCTCTGACCGGCAGCGAGCAGAAGCCCGCCTTGGGCGCGAAGCGGCAGAGGCCCGCCCCCTCGCACACGTTGTCCGTGCACTCGAGGCCGTCGTCGCACTCCTGGAACGAGGAGGGCCGGCAGATGAAGTCCTCGGCGCAGACCGGGTTGATGGCGCACGAGCTGTGCGCGTTGCAGGTCTTGCCCGGGTTGTCGCAGGGCCACAGCTTGCCCCCCGCCTCGCTCACCGCCCCGCCGTCGCCGCGTGCGTCGGGTGAAGAACTATTGGACGAACACGCCACCAGCCCGAGAGCCAGCACCCACACGAACCGATTCAAGCTACACATTCGTCTCTTGCTCCGTTGCTGCATCGCCCCAGTGCCGGGGCGGCTCCGATAAGACTGCCCTTTCCTAGCACAAGGTCTTACCGGGGTCACCAGGGGGATCAACGGGGAAAGGGGGGGCGAGGCTTCCCGCGGAGCGCCGGTTCGGCGGTCAGTCCTCCACTTGATGGACCTGCCAGTCCCGCGGGCGCACCAGGCGGAAGCGAAAGCTCAAGGTCCGCACCGACCCCGCCGGGACCGTGCCGCGGTAGCGCACGTGACCGCGCGCGTCAGGGGCGCTGAAGCCGGATGGCGACGCGAAATCGGTGACCTCCACCCGTCGGCCGAGCTTCACCGGCACCTGGTCCTCGACGAGCACCTCCACGCCGTAGCCGCGGTGGTTGGCCAGCTCGACCTCCACCGTGTATTCCGTGACGTCGTCCTTGAAGACCAGCCCCTTGGTGAGGGTGCGGTGCTCGACGCGCCGCACGATCTTGATCTGGTCGTCCACCCCCAAGGGCAAGAAAACCGACTCGCCGGGGAGCGCGGTGTTGAGCCAGGTGCGGCCCGAGAAGAGGCTGCCCGAGAAGAGGTGGGCGTGGCCGCGCAGGATGGGCTGCCCGGTGCGGTTCGGGACCTCGGCCGTGAGGTAGGCCCGCGGGGCGAGCGCGGCGGCGATGCGGTAGACCGGCCGGACGGCGAAGCGACGCGTCAGGAGCGGCACGCGCCGGGGCTCGCCGGTGGCCGGTACGCTGTGCTGCCCGGGGGCGTAGAGCGTGAAGCGGTAGCCTCGCGCCGCGGCGGCGGGCAGGTCCCGGTCGAGGACGCGAGGGCGGTAGCCGGTGTCGTCCCAGGGCAGCGTCTGCGCCGGAGCGGAGGCGCCGGTGCTGGAGGCGCGGCCGGCGAACACGCTTTCACGCAGGAGCCCCACGCTCTCGCGCGCCGGGGCGCGGCGCGAGCTCGCCTCGACCTCGCCGGAGGCCTCGGCCTTGCCGCTGAACGCGCCACCCGGGGCCGACGGGGGGGAAGGCGCGGGCGCCGGCCTCGGAGCCTGCGCCGCGCGCTGCCGATCGTCGTCGGTGCGGGCGGCAGCGTCGGGCTTGCCGTCGACCGCGCGTCGGGGCCACTCGCGGTGCTCGGCGGCCGGTTCGGTGACCGCCTCCGGTGGGCTCCAGCGCGGCGCGACCTCTTCGCTTCGCGGCCTCGGCGTGGGGACGAAGAGGCGGTGGTGCCCGAGGAGCAGCGTCGGCAGCTCGGGCACCGCGAGGCGCTCCTCGGGATCCAGCGTGGAGAAGCGCAGGCGGGCCGCGGGCCAGCTTTCGCCCGAGCGCTGCCGCACGACCGCGTAGTAGGTGGCCTCGACCTCCCGGCGACGCGCGTCGTAGCGCAGGTCGTACGACGGCACCCAGCTCGTGGCTTCCACGCGATACGACACCTCGAGCTCGTGCCGCCCCGCGGCCCCCTTGAGGGCGGCCGCCACGCGCACCACCGGTTCGTCCGTCGCGTCGAGCTTCGCCCCCCGCGCCTGCACGCGCAGCCGGTGGAGCTCGGCCTCGAACCCCTTGCGCTGCGCGCGCAGCTCGACGAGGCGCCGCTCGAGCTTCTCCAGCCGCCCCTCCATCCAGCGGAGCACCTGCGCGAAGGCTCCGGCGAAGAGCGCGTCGGGGACCCGGTCCCGCGGCCCCCTCTTCGGCGAATGGAGGCCTAGCCCGTCGAGGTCCGTCCGCTCGAGCTCGTATACCTGCTCCTCGTCCCGCACCAGCTCGAGCGCGTCCTGCGCCTTCTCCGCCCGCTCGGCGAGCTCCTTGGCCAGCTTCTGTTCGACCGAGCGCTCGCGGCTGCGACTCAGCGTCACGCGCTCCACCTCGATGGTGCTCCCCGCGACGCGGACGCTGTCGGGATCTACGTTCCCGGGCAGGTCGGCGAGCAGCACCTCCGTCGCCGACCCGTCGAGCTTCACCGCCACGCGCCGCACGACGCGCGCCTGGTCGCTGTAGACCACCACCCGATCGACCCGCGATCCGGCCGCGGGGCTCGGGGCCGGAGCGCCGTTCGCGGCCGAGGTCAGGCTCAGCGCCAGGGCCAGGACCGGCGCCAGGACCGGGGCGACGACTCGTCTGGCTCGTATCATCTCTTCTCCTCGCCCGAAGGCCGTCAATACCCCGTGACCTCGTAGCTGCGCGGCAAGGTCACGGTGTAGGCCAGGTCGATGACCCGCTTCTCGCGCGGCCGCAGGCTCAGCTCCCAGTCGAGCACGCCGTCCTTCTCGTTCCGTCGAGAGGGCGGCGTCGTCGGCCCGTCGAGCGCGACGCGGAGCTCCTTCACCTGCGGCACGGGGAGGTTCTCGCGCACGCGCAGCCGCACCGCGCGCCGGCTCCAGTTGCCGACCTCGATGCGGTAGTGGTGCACGAGCTTCTGTTCTCCCCCGAAGGTCCCCGGGCCCTCGTGGGCCTCGCGCTTGACGTAGCGCCGGACCTGCACGTCGTTCTCCACCCCGAGCGAGAGCGCGAAGGGCTCCTTCGGCGCGCGCAAGGGGAGCTCGGTGCGCCCGACGTAGGCTCGCCCACGATAGAGCTCCACCGTGCCGGCCAGCATGGGGAACGGAAATGGGTTGTGGAGCTCTAGCCGCCGGTAGACGAAGGGGTAGAGCTTGGGCACGCTCTCGAGGCCGAGCTCGGCCTTGAGGCTCCGACGGTCGAGGAGCACCGCCACCTGGCGCCCGTCGGGGGGAACCTCCGCGCGCTCGGCGGCGCGCAGCTTGAGCGCGAGCGCCGGCTCGGCGTCGCGGGGTGCTCCGTCGCCGCCGCGCTTCTTGTCTCCCACGCCCCCGAGGGTCTTCGCCGCCTCCGCCCCATCGCCGACGCTGCTGCGCAGGTGCTCGCGGAGCTCCGTCCGACGGCTCAGCACCTTGCGCGTCTCGTCGGCCTCCGTCACCGACACCCGCAGCCGACCGAGCTTCGGCGGCAGGTTGCTGCGACCGAGGTTCGCCGTCGAGACGAAGAGCTCCGCGCCGCGCCAGACCTCGCCGGTCCCCTGCTGCACGAGCGCGAGCGTCGAGAGCGTGACCGTGCCGCGCGCGAGGTCCGCCCGCGCCTGGTAGGCCAGGCGAAAGGTCGCGTTCGGCACCAGATACGAGAGCCGCACCGTCGCGCGCCCCGTGCAGCGCAGGTGGACCTTGACCCGCAAGGTGGTGCGGCGACGACTCGCCTCGAGCCGGGCGAGGTCCCGCGCGAGCGCCTCACGTGCGCGGTCGAGCCCGCGCGCCCGCCGTTCCGCCTCACGCTGGCGCCGGCTGGCGGCGAGCGCCTGGCTCTTCACGAGATCGAGCGCCGCGTCCCAGCTCGCGAGCGGAGGTCGGGCCAGGGTGGCCTGGCGCGCCCAGACCCGCGCCAGGTGCTCGCGGTAGGCGACGAGCTTGCGGGTCACGGCCTGGCTGGAAGCGACCTGGGCCCGGCAGGCGGCGAGCTGCTGATCGAGCGCCCGCAGCTCCGTCTGCAGCGACTCGGCCTCGGAACGCGGACCCGAGGCCTCCTCCTCGTGCGCCAGGCCGAGGAGCGCGCCGCTGCCCGAGAGCTCGGCGGCGAGGCTCTCGGGCTGGACCGTGGAGGGCAGCCCCGAGAACTCCGCCACCCCCGCGGCACAGCTCACGCCCTGGCTCCGCGTGACCTGCGCGCGGTCGCCGTAGACCACGACCTGCACGATCGGCGCCTCGGCCGCGGCGCTGGCCGGTCGCGGAAGGCCCGCCCCGGCCACTCCGAGCGCGAGCAGCACGCCCGCGCCACCCGCTCGTCTCCATCGATGGATGCGCGCCATCCGAGGCACCTCGCCTGCGCTGTGAAGGACCGGGCCGCTCCGCCGGACCGCTCCGGAGCCCCTTGGCCGCTTACACCTGATACGCGCGAGAGCCCACGACCTTTCACCCCTCCGTCACGGTCGGCTCTCTCTCGATCCCTGCGCGCTTGCCATCGGCCGAGGGTGTGCGAAGATACCTGCCTTACCTCTCGCACGGTGCTACACCGCGTGACCCGCAGCGGGTCGGGGAGGGTGACCCATTCTCTTTGGCAGACAGGCATCGATGACCGAAGCTCCTCCCCGCGCGCCGATGTACTCGGCCGATCTCGACGACGAAACGCTCGAAGCGCTCTATCGCGACCTGAGCGCCAGTGCCGAAGTCCTGGACATCACGCTCCGACTCGGCCCGGGCGGGATGCTGAGCGAGGCCGACGCGCCCGCGCGCCTGAACCTCGAGGAGGCCCTGCGCTTGCTGCAGACGGGCAAGGTCAAGGGTGTCCGGGTGCGCTACCGCGCCGAGGAGGCGCAGTGGGAGGACACGCTCCTCGCGCAGCCCGGCAGCATCCGGCTGGTGCGCATCCGCCAAGACCTCGGCTAAGGACCCTAACCAGGGGAGCCTCGCACCGATGTCCGACCCCGCGATCGAAGTCTCCGGCCTCAGCTACGCTTACCCGGACGTCCCGGTCCCCGTCGTGCGCGACGTCTCGTTTTCGCTCGAGCGCGGTGCGCGCTGCGTGCTCGTCGGTCCGAACGGGGCCGGCAAGAGCACCCTGCTCCGCATCCTCGGCGGCAAGCACATGGTCCCCCAGGCGCTCGTCCGCGTGCTCGGGCGGCCGGCCTTCCACGACACCGGCCTCGCGGCGCACCTGACCTGGATCGGCGGGGCCTTCCCGCTGAACGTGGACATCACCGTGCAGGAGATCCTTGACGGCGTGCGGGCCCTCGACCCCTTGCGCTGCGAGCGGCTCTTGCACCTGCTCGACGTGAACCGCGGCTGGCGCATGCACCGCGTCTCGGACGGGCAGCGGCGGCGGGTGCAGCTCCTGCTCGCGCTCCTCCGACCGAGCGAGGTGCTGCTCCTCGACGAGGCCACGCGCGACCTGGACCTCCTCGGTCGGGCCGAGCTCCTCGCGCTGCTGCGCGAGGAGAGCGAGCTCCGCGGGGCCACGATCGTCTACGCCACGCACATCCTCGACCGCCTCGAGGAGTGGGCCACACACCTGGCGCTGATGCACGAGGGGCGCTTCTCGCTCACGCCCATCGACGCGGTCGCCCCGCTGGTCGCGCTGCGCGCGCAGGGGGTCAGCTCGCCGCTCTTCGTGCTGCTGGAGCGCTGGATGCGCTCGGGGTGCCGGGAGCTCTGACGCAGGGCCGAGGCCGCGCGTCTCCGCTCGCGCCTCTCCGCTACGCCGGAGGCGTCTCCGCCCCGGCGGCCGGGGGCCCCATCGTGGCCAGAAAGCCCTCGGCGGTGAGGGGGTACTCGGCGAGGAGCTCGCGGATCGACTCCACCGTGATCGCCTCCACGCGGCCGAGGTGCTCCTCGAGGGTCTTCGGGGTGCCGAGCGTCTCGAGATCCTCGACGAGCTGCAGGAGCCGGCTCATCGGCGAATCGCCGTCCGTGGCGAGCGAGGTGCGCACGTTGTTCTTCACCCGCTGCAGCTCGTCGTCCGTCGGTCCGTCGACGGTCATGCGCCGCGCCTGCTCGCGGAGCGCGTCGAGCACCGCCGGCATCCGCTCCGGATCCCCCAGCCCGTAGAGCACGAAGAGCCCGGCGTCCGAGAAGGGCTGGTAATAGATGCCCGCGCTCGGGCAGAGCCCGCGCTGCTGGATCTCCCAGTAGATGCGGCTGTTGTCCCCCGACAGGATGCGCGAGAGCATCCCCGGCCGCAGGTCGCCCCCCCGCCCCGCCGGCCCCGGCACGCTGAGCGTCATCCCTTGCTGGGTGAAGCGCGTCGTCTCCTCGACGAGCCGCCCGGGTCTGGGCGTCGGGCGCGGCTGGTTGCGCCCCCCTTCGCCGCGCCCCCAGTCCGCCGTGAGCGCCTCGACGTGCGCGATGAGCGGCTCGGGATCGAACTGGCCCGCGGCCACGAAGACGAGGTTCTCGGCCCCGTAGCGCCGCGCGTGATAGGCCAGCATGCGCTCGCGCGGCAGCGGAGCGATGGTCTCCGGGTAGCCGAGCACGCTGTGCGCGAGCGGCGAGCCGGCGAAGAGCTGCGCCATCGCCTTCTCGTAGAGGCTGCTCATCAGGCTGTCGCGGTACTGCGCGATCTCCTCGAGGATCACCTCCTTCTCGGTGGCAAAGTCCTCGGCCGTCATCGTGCTGCGCATCATCTCGGCCAGGAGCGCCGCCTGCGCGCGAAGGTTCTCCGCCGGCACCCAGCCGTAATAGATGGTGCGTTCGGCGCTCGTGTAGGCGTTGTACTGGCTGCCGAGCCGGTCGAAGGCCTGGTTGATCTCGACCGCGCTGCGGGTGCGCGTCCCCTTGAAGCACATGTGCTCGAGGAAGTGACTCAGTCCCTCTTCGCCCGCCACCTCGTCGCGCGACCCGGTGCGGACCAGAAACCCGCAGGCCGCGGAGGGCAGGTGCGGCAAGGGCTCGAGACAGACCTGGAGCCCGTTGGCGAGCCGACGCTGGATGAAGGCTTCCATGGCTACGGCGTCACCTTCAGCGGCTCGACCCCGACGGTGGCCACCGACAGCGCGTCGCGCGGGTGGTTGCGGAGGTAGCCTCGGATGTCGTCGAGCGTGACCTTGCGCACCGCGGCGTTCTTCTCCTCGAGCCTGAGCCCCTTGCCGAGCAGGAAGTAGTCGGAGAGCAGCTCCGCGGCGCGCCGGGCCACCGTAGCCCCGCTCGTCACCGCGCTCGAGAGGATGCCGATCTTCGCCCGCTCGAGCTCCTCCTCGGTCAGGTCCTCCTCGAGGCGCGCGACCTCGCGCAGCAGCGTGTCGTAGGTCTGCTGGCAGCGCTGGGGGGTGGTGGCCGCGCCGAGGTGGATCATGCCCACGTTGCGCAGGTGCTCGCGCCACGCGCTGACCCAGTAGACGAGACCCTGCTTCTCGCGCACCTCGGTGAAGAGGCGCGCCCCCATCCCGCCCGAGAGCACCGAGAGCATCACGCGCTCCACCGGCTGCTCGGGGTGATCGTAGGGCACCCCGCGGTAGCTGATGCCGATCTGCGTCTGCTCGAGCGGCTTCTGGATGTGCGAGCAGGTCGGCGTGAAGGTCTGCACGGCGTCCTGGCCGTAGGCCTCTCCCTCGGGCAGGTCGGCCAGCATGCGCTCCAGCGCGGCCACGACGCGCGGCAGGTCGTACGCGCCGGCGACGGAGACGGCGACCGCCGAGCGGCAGAGCACCTTCCCCCAGTGCGCGCGCACGAGGGCGGGGTCGAGGCGGTCGAGCCCTTCGGCGGTGCCGAGGCTGTGGCGCCCGAGCACGGGCCCGTAGGTCTGGAACGACATCTGCCGGCGCAGGAGCGCGCGGCCGTTGTCCTCCATGCTCGCGAGCTCCTGCCGGGTGAGGGAGATCGCCGTCTGCACCGCGTCGTCGGGGAAGGTGGCCTCGCGCAGCATCTCTCCGACGAGCGCGACGCCGTCGGGAAGGAGCTCCGGCAGGGCGCTCAGGCTGAAGACCCAGCTCTGCGTGTTGCTCGAGATGCCGGGCTGCACGCCGAGAGCGTCGAAGGCGTCGGCCAGGCTGCGCGCGTCGCGTCGCGTGGTCCCCTTGTTCACCGTGCGCCCGAGCACCAGGGCGAGCCCCTGCAGGCCCTCGGGCTCGCTGGCCAGCCCGCCCAGCACGCGGAGGCTCAGGCTGGCGGTGTGGTAGCCGGGCAGGGGCTGGGCGAGGAGCGGAATGCCGGAGCTCAGGCGGACGTGCTGAATCGGTTCTTCGGAGCGCGCGCGTTGGGTCATGGGTCGGTCACTATACGCCATGCGCAGAGCCCGGGCGAGCCGAGGACGGCGACGGCGCTGCCAGCGGAGCGCGGCGCGACCGGAGTTGAGCCGGCCCCGCCGAAGCCGTAGGGTAGGGGTGGCGCGAACGCGGGGCAGCGGTCCGGAATGAGTTCCCCGCCCGACGCCGTTCTCTCTGGTACTCGGGTGCCGCGTCTCACGCGGCCAAGGGATAGCACATGCGACGCGCCCGACCACTTCGCTGCTCCTTGCCGTTCGTCGGGGCGGCCACGCTGCTGCTCGCGCTGGGCTGCGCGGAGAAGACCCTCCCGCTCAGGGACAGCGGCACCGGCGACTGGGGGAGCGCACGCGACGGAGGCGCGGGGCGCGACTACCGCATCGGCAAGATCGGTTCGAACTGCAAGCCGGTCGGGACGCGCGTGGTGCACCAGGAAGCGAGCGGTCGGGCGGGCTGGATGCCGCGCCTGGCCTGGTCGGAGGGGGTCTACGGGATCGCCTGGGCCCAGGACCTCGCGAACGGGGGCCAATACGCCACGCAGCCGATGCTCGCGCTCTTCGACGCGGAGGGGGAACCGGTCGGCAAGCCGCTCGCCCTCACCGAGAAGGGGACCGCCAACCCGGCCGACCCGGTGGGGATCGCCGGCGTGCCCGACGGCTTCGCCGTGGTATGGGCCGACCGGCGGCAGTCGGGAGACAAGCGCGCGCTCGTCCTCGCGCGAGTGAACGCCAAGGGCCAGCGCCTGGCCGGCACCGCCCCGTGCACCGCGCCGGGGTGTGGCGAGGTGCACCTCCTCTCGGCGATGTACGCGAGCTCGCCGCACCTCGTGCGCCCGGGTTTCCTGGGCCTCGAGGGGCGCGCGAAGACGACCTCGCTCGCCGTGACCTGGCGCGACGGGCGCAACGTGAAGCCGCCGACCTTCCCCGGCGGCCCCGAGGAGGGGCGCTACGACGTCTTCATGAAGGTCGTGAAGCTGGACGGGACGCAGGTGCTCCCCGAGCAGCGCATCACCACCGACACGTCGCGGCCCCATCCGGCCACCCCCGTCTCCTCCTTCGACGGCACCAAGTACGCGATGGTGTGGCGCGACCTGGCCGACCTCGGCGCGAGCGAGCTCTTCTTCGCGCTCGTGGCCGCGGACGGCCGCGTGCTCACCGAGGAGAAGACGCTGGCGGTCAACCGCGGTCTCGCTGCCTCGGCGCCGGACCTGGTGTGGGCCGGGCCGGAGTTCGGCGTCGCCTACTCCGACAACCCCGACAAGGACAACGGCTCGATTCGCTTCGCGCGGGTCACGCGGGCCGGGGAGCTCCTCGCCAGCCAGACCGTGACCACCTTCGGCAACCCCTGCACGCCGACCGTGGCCTTCAACGGCGAGCGCTACGCCGTGGCCTGGCAGGACCGGTGCGGCGCCGACGGCTCGAAGCTTGTCTTCGCGCTCATCGACGACGGCGGCAAGCCGCTCCTCCCCGACGGCAAGAGCTGCCTGACCAGCGAGAGTCCCGACTGCGGGCTCGTGACCGTCTCCACCGAAAAGGACGGCACCGCCGCCTATCCGAACATGATCTCGGTGGGGGGAAAGTTCGCGCTGACCTGGATGAACGCGCCCAAGCGGCTCATTCAGTTCACCCACATCGTTTGCACCACGCGGTAGGTCGAGGAGCGCGCCCGCGGCGCGGCGGCGCGTGAGAACACCCTCTCCGAAAACGCGAGGCGCACGCGTGCGGCCCGCGCAAAACGAGCGATCCGGCACGAGCCGTAAGGGCCGAGAGTCCTTGAGGTTGTCCCTGGCACGGATGGTGCTCTGGCGCCTCGCATGCGGCAATCCTTCGTGCGCGTCCTCGGAGTCACTCTCGCCCTCGCGCTCCTCGTCGGCACGCCGGCCACCGCCGAGGCGGGGCCGCTCGGCTGGGCGCTCTCCTACGCGAAGACCTTCTTCCACTGGCCATCGCCCCAGGCGAAGGCGCGCGCGCAGCGGGAGCGCAACCGCTTGAACGGCTCGCGGCGCGAGGCCTGGGCCATGATCCCCACGCGGCTGCGCTACTTCGCCTCGAAGGTGCAGACGCAGAAGTACTTGCTCACCGCCAACGGCGAGTGGGCCCGCGACCGCCGGACCGGCGAGGCGCGCCGCATGGACCTCGTGGCCCTGAGCCCGCGCATCGGCATCGGGCCCTTCAGCTTCCGCTACGTCGTGGCCGCCCTCGAGGTGAAGCCCTACCGCGGTCGCCAGACCGACCCGCGACGCCTCACGGCCGACGAGCAGGCGCAAAAGGAGAAGACCGACCGCATCCTCCGCCCCGACGGCCGGCACTATCAGAAGCTCTTCATCCAGGACGATAACGGCGAGCTCGTACCCATCAAGCCCCCCTCGTGGCCGATCTTCGGCACCAAGTTCGGCTACCTGCACTACCGGTAGGCTCCCCGCGCGGCTAGACTCAGTCTAGTCGTCCGATCCGTGGGGGGTCTCATGCACCGTATTCGCGCGGCGCGCGTCGTCCATCTGGCGGTCGTCCTGTCCTGCGCGGGCCTCGTGCTCGTCGCGTGCGGCGCGCGGCAGGGACCGCTCCCCGACGGAGGCGCGGACGCGGCGACGCCGATAGGCGACCTCGGCCCGTGCGCGCCCGACCCCGAAGGCCTCGCGGGCTGCTTCGTGGGCGCCACCTTCGCGAGCTGCCCGGGCCCCGTCGCGCCGAAGCTCCTCTGCGGACCCCGCCGCTGCCTCTGGTTTTCCGACGGAAAGCCGCGCGGGGCGTACCAGACGCCGATGAACGCGGCGAACTGCCCGTGCCAGGGCAAGAGCTGTCCGCCCGACGAGGTGGACCGCGCGATGTCGCAGTTTCGCTACGCCTACGGCGACGCCCCCTGGAACCGCGAGCGGGCCCTGGTGCTCCCGGCCACGATCGATCCGGTGGTCGTCGCGGCCGGGAACACGCGCACCTGCCGGGGCTGCAGCGTCGAGTGCCACGCCGGAGACAACCCGTGCTTCGGCGAGCGGGTGGACATCGTCCAGCGCCGGCTCCCCGGCACGTTCGTGGCCATCGTCGGCGCGACCTCGTTCCTCTACGGCTGGGTCCTGGAGGTGGAGGTGGACCTGGCGCTCGGCAAGGCCCGCGCCTGCCGCGTCCGGGGAACTGACGCTCCCCGGGACTGCACGCCGCACGAGCCCCTCTGCGCCACCTCGGGGAGCGTGACGCTCAGCGAGACGCCCTGCCGGACCCGCCTCGAGAAGGTGCGGCTACACTACGAGCTGCGCTTCGCGGACGGGCTGACGATGGAGGGGACGCTCTAGCGCTATGGATGGTCGAGGCGGATGCGCCGGGCCCAGTCGCGCGCCCAGCGCAAGAGCTCCCAGGGGTCCAGCCCGAGCGCCTCGAGCGGGTTGGCCATCGTCTGCACGAGCTTCTCGGCGCCCCCCGAGAAGAGGCGACCGCCGATCCCCGTCGAGGAGAGGAACTTTCCCACGAGCTGCGCCGAGCGCGTGGCCGCCTCGGAGACCGCGCCGCCCCCCACGATGGCCAGAAGCCACGGCGGGGCGGGGTCGATCACCGTCTGACGCGCGGCCATCGAGCGCGCCACGATCGAGCGGTCCCCCGCGAGGAGCTGGTGCCAGACCCCGAGCGGCACGAAGATCGCCGCGTGCGGCGGGGCGAAGCGCTTCGTCACCGCCGCCACGATCTTGGGCGCGTCCTGGCGGATGGTCGAGAAGGGCACCTGCTCGGCGATGGAGAGGTGCGTGGTGACCAGATCGATGTCGCCCTGCCGCTTGCGCACGATGAGCGAGGTCCAGATGCGCCCGCGATCCACGACGTAGAAGACGAAGCTGCGGTCGTCGGGGAGCAGCCGGTCGAAGGTGGCCTGGAGCAGCTCGTAGGGGGGGATCGGCAGCGCCTCCCAGAGCCGCGGCTCGACGTGAATCGCCCCGCCGAGCGCGTCGCTCAGCACCCGCAGCGCAGAGAGCGCCTGCGCGACCAGATCCTCGTCGAGGCGTACCTTGTTCTGCGCCTGCGCGAGGAGCCCGGGGAGCTCGTCCACGTCCACCGCCACGACCAGCGGCAGGTTGTGCGCCGTGCGGAAGGCCTTCAGGTCGGTCGGCGCCGCCGAGCGCAACGAGGTCGCGGGCAGAGTGCCGCCGCCGAGCTGCACCACGCGCAGCACCTGGCCCCGGCGCGTGAAGGCCAGGACCGGCCGCTGCCGCCCCTGATAGAGCGCGTCCTTCTCTTTGCCCGGCGGCGGCGGGGCGAGGCGATCCAGAAACCCCGGAGGCATGGTGTCCGAGCCCCCGGGCGGGTCCACCAGGCGATAGAGGTTCGCCAGGTGCTGGGGGTCGATGTCCACGATGCGCAGCTCTTTGGCGATCATGGCGCACCCTCGCCGAGCTCGCGCGGCGCGCAGCAGAGCATCCGCACCGCGTTCGCCTCGACGTGCACCAGCCGCGGGTTGACGGGCTCGCCCGTGAGCGCGTCCCACATGCGCAGCCCCGCCCCCTCGAGCGCGCGGAGGCGCGTCGTCACGCTCGCGTCGCTGCGGTTGGCCAGAAAGAGTGCTCGCGGTCGCTCTCCGTCGGTGTAGAGCACGAGCTCGACCTCCTCGGCGTCGGGGACCGGGTCGCGCGCCAGCTCGAGCTGCGCCGCGAGCTCCTCGAGCGCCTCGGCGAGGTCCTCCTCCGCCGCGAGCGTGTGCGCGGGCATCAGGCAGGCGAGCGGCTGCATGGTGCGATCCCGCGAGGGCCACCTCGGCCCCACGAGCAGGGCGCCCCCTCGCTCGACGTAGTCCCCGAGCCGCGCGAGCAGCTCCGCGTCGGCGAAGTCGAAGAGCGGCACCACGAGCAGCTTGTAGCGCAGAAGGGCCTCGGGACCGGCATCCGACTCGACGTGGTGGTAGGGGAGCCGGAGGTGGTCGAGCGCCACCTCCGCGGCGTGCACGTAGCGCTCGTGCTCCACCTGCACCGGGCCCCCCAGACCGAAATCCTCCTCGGTGCAGAGCTCGTCGCCCGAGAGCCCGAAGAGCGATAGCCCCATCAGCGGCAGCGGGTCGGCGAGGCTCGCGCAGAGCGCCAGGTGGCGGTATTCGCGCACGCGCACGAGGCCGACCTCCACGCGCCGCGACAGCTCGGGGAGCGCGCACTGCCGGACGGCCGAGACGAGCTGCCGGGTCGTCGTGTACCGCTCGCTCCGCGGCCGCCCGTCGGGACTCACCGGAGCGCCGTACCAGCGGTCCCGCTCGACGAGCATGTAGAGGTTGAAGCCCTTCGCGCCGTGCATCAGCGCGGCGAGCGCGGTGTGGAGCTGGTCCTCGAGCGCCTGGGGCCACCACCAGAGCCAGCCCCCCCAGCCGAGCTCGCTGACCACCGGCAGCCGGCTCGAACCCGCGAGGTGCGCGAGGTGCCGCCGCACGGTCGCGTAGTCGCGGCGACGCAGGTAGAGGTCGAGCCCCGCCACGTCCACCGCGCGCTCGGCCGCGGCGAGGCTGCAGGCTTCGCCGAACTCGGTGGCGGGGAAGTTGTGCAGGAGCGGCAGGTGCGCGAGGCCCTCGGCGCGAAGGAGCCCCCCCCAGCGCTCGAGCGCCCGGAGCAGCATCCATTCCTTGAACGCCACCCAGTCCAGGTGGCGCACGAGCTCCTCGGGGCGCGTGGCGTCCAGCTTGCGCGGCGCCTCGACGGAGGCCGCCGTCGCGCCCGCGCCGTAGCCGGCGGGGAGCGCCCCACCGTAGCGCTCGGCGAGGTAGCGGCGATGGAGCGCGAGCGCGTCCGGGTGGTAATCCTGGTCGTAGGCTGCGGTGCGAAAGAAGAAGGTGGCCTCGTTGTCCACCTGCACGCCCACCACGGGCCCGTCGGGCCAGGCGTACGGCGCAACGAAGCGCGCGAACGCCGCGAGCCAGTCGCCCGCGAGCGCGTGATACCGCTCGCTCGCGTACGAGGGGACGGGGAAGGCCCGCGGCGGCACGCCGAGCCAGACGGGACTCCCGCCGCCGCCGACGGCGAGGCACTCCGGCTCCGCGAGGACGCGCGTGGGGAGACCGAAGGCGGTGAGCTCGGCGTTGACCTGCGGTCCGGGGCGCAAGACGACCTTCAGTCCCCACTGGGCGCAGGCCTCGAGGAAACCGCGCAGGTCCGTCTGGTAGCCGGCCTCGGACGGGGCCCCTTCGAAGTCGTAGCGCCCCGGCTCGCGCTCGTGCACGGCCCACGGCACGTAGGTGTCCACGATCGGCAGCTCGAGCTGGCGGAAATGGTCGAGGCACTTGCCCCACGCCGCGGGCTGCAGCCGGAAGTAGTGCATCGACCCGGCCAGGAAGGGGAGCGTCTCGGTGCTCTGGCCGGGTCGCTCGAGCAGAAGCCCGCTCGGCCCCACCCGCACCGCCGGTGCCTCGTGTTTTTCGCCTTGGGCACGCATGAGCCGCGGAGCATACTTTGAGCGGCGCGAGCGGTGAAGTAGGATCGCAGGTTAGGACTCCTTCAGGCAGGCACCGCCCCCCCCGGCGGTCTCGCCAGAGCGCAGACGGCACCATGGACGAACCCGTCGTAGGCATCGATCTCGGCACGTCGAACAGCGTCGTGGCGGTGGTGCAGGACAGCCACGCCATCGTGATCCCCGACGCGCAGGGGCGGCGCATCCATCCGTCGGTCATCTCCTTCCATCCGAACGGCGCGACGCTCGTGGGGCAGGAGGCCAAGCGACGCCGCATCGTGGACGGCAAGAACACCATCTACTCGGCGAAGCGCCTGATCGGGCGGAACTTCCGCACCCAGGCGGTGCAGGACGCCATCAAGCGGCTTCCCTATCAGGTGGTGGAGGGGGAGAACCAGCAGGCCATGGTGGTGGCCCGCGGCCAGTCCTTCGCCATCCCCGAGATCTCGGCGATGGTGCTGCGCTACGTGGTGGGCGTCGCCGAGGAGTACCTGGGGCAGAAGGTCACGAACGCGGTGATCACCGTGCCGGCCAACTTCGACGACGCGCAGCGCGAGGCCACGCGCGCCGCGGGACGCATCGCGGGGCTCAACGTGCTCCGCATCCTGAACGAGCCCACCGCCGCGGCGCTGGCCTACGGCTACGGCCGGGGGATGACGAGCCGGATCGTGATCTACGACTTCGGCGGCGGCACCTTCGACGTGACGGCGCTCCAGCTCAACGACCGCGTCTTCGAGGTGCTCTCCACCGCGGGCGACAGCTTCCTCGGCGGCGACGACATCGACGTGCGCGTCGTGGAATACATGGTGAAGAACTTCCTCGAGCAGACGCGCGTGGACCTGAGCTACCACGAGGCGGCCATGGCGCGCCTGCGGGGCGTGGCCGAGCAGGTCAAGTGCCAGCTCTCGTCGCGCAACAAGGCGGTGGTCCAGGTGCAGGAGATCGCCCACGGCGACGCCGGCCAGCCGCTCGACCTCTCGTTCACGATCAACGTCGAAGCGCTGAACACCATGTCGCGGGACCTGGTGCAGCGGTCGTTTCTCATCTGCGACGAGGCGATGAAGCTCGCGCGCCTCGCGGCCACGCAGGTGGACGACGTGGTGCTCGTCGGCGGCACGACGCGCATGCCCATCGTGCGCGACGGCGTGCGCGCCTACTTCGACATCGAGCCGCGTACGGACATCAACCCCGACGAGGTCGTCGCGGTGGGGGCCGCGATCCAGGGAGCCGCGCTCGGACGTAGCCAGCAGGAGAGCGTCGGGTCGGTGCTGCTCGACGTCACGCCGCGCGCGCTCGGCATCGCCACCGTCGGGGGCTACGCGGACACGATCATTCCACGCAACGCGCAGATCCCGCTCGAGCAGACGCGCCGCTTCACGACCGGGCAAGACAACCAGCAGGTGGTCCGTATCCAGGTCTGCCAGGGGGAATCGCGCGTCTTCGCCGAGAACCAGCCGCTCGGCGAGCTGGTGCTGGAAGGATTGCGGGCCGCCGGACGGGGTCAGGTGCAGATCCAGGTCACCTTCGAGATCGACACCAACGGCATCATGCAGGTGCAGGCCGTGGACCTGGAGACCGGCCGCCAGCAGCGCGCGAAGGTCAACATCCTCGGGACCACCTCGGAGGCCGACCTGGAGGCCATGATGCGCCGCCAGCAGAACCTGCCGGCCCCGGTGGACCGGTCGATGCCCTGACCCCGGAATCCGCCCGGCCGCGTCTCAGCGCGCCGTGCGCGTCGCCGTCACACCGTACGACCGAAGCAGTCCCAGCGCCGCGGGGAGCTTGCCCGGGCCGACGGTCATCGTGCCGCCGCTGGTCCAGAGCGTGAAAGTCCGCGGCAGCCGCGCCTCGTTGCCCGAGCGGTAGCGCGCCACCCACCCGTTCGCCGGGGCATCGAAGCGCAGCGACGCGAGGTGCTCGACCGGCACGTACTGCCCGTCGCCGCGCAGCTCCGGCAGGAACGGCACGTGCGCGTCCCGCACCGAGAAGCGGAGCTCCTCCTGCACGCCGAGCGGCCGCTCGGCCTCGGGGAGACGCACGCGCGTGAAGGCCACGCCCCCCTCACCGAGGCGCGCGATGAGCGCCGCGGGCGCGAGCTCGTTGAAGCGGCAGACCGGGCGGCCGTTCTCCTCGATCGTCACGTCGCGGCACGGGAACGCGTTGCTCCGGCGCGGGGTGAGGCGCCAGGTCTCGCGCCGCGGGTCCCAGCCCACGTGCAGGAGCTCGTGCAGCGGATAGCGCACGCGCACCGAGCTGTCGTCGATCCGGGCCACGGCGGTGAGCGGCGAGGCGGCCGCGGGATCGATCTCGAAGTGGAAGGGGTAGAGGTGGTCGCGCGCGTGCTTCACCCCGTCGATCGCGGCCTGGGCCGTCTCGGGGCTCAGGCGATAGGTCTGGCGGGCCAGCGGCTCGTGCACCGAAAGGTTCTGCTCCTGGTAGGTCCGCCCGCGCTTGTCGGTCAGCGTCCAGGTGCGGCTCGCGGCGTCGTAGCCCACGGAGGCCAGGTCCGAGGTCCACCACATCACCGTCGGGCGACGCGGGTCATCCACGGGGATGTGGTCGTAAAAGACCCCGTCCACGTGCTTTCCCTCGGTGAGGAAGTACGGCTTGGCCCACGGATGGTCGGGGATGTCCCGCAGGTCGAACTCGACGCGCTCGGCGGACGCGCGGGACGCGCCGAGCACGAGGCCCGAGAGGGCCACGAGGGTGAGGATCAGGTGGTGGCGTCGCATGGTGGTCCTCCCTTCTCTAGCGACCGACGACCGGTCGGATGAAGGCCTGGTTGGCGGTCTGGTTCACGGTCTGGTTCACGGTCCGGTTCACGGTCTGCCGCTGCTCGATGGCGATGCGGTCGCCGAGCTGCCCGACCTGCGTCACGTCGCCGATGTGGCCCAGGTTGACCACGTCGCCGATCTGCCCGTGGTTCACGACGACCACGGGCGGCGTCCGGCGCGTCTGCGGAGCGTCGAGCGTGAACAGGTTCGTGAGCGCCCGATCTACCCGCTCGAGCTCGCGGAGCTCGCGGAGTACGCGCCCACCCAGCCCCTCCTCCGCGGGCGGGGCAGCCACCCCCGAGAGGTAGAGCCCGCGTACGAGGTAGCGTGCGGCGAGCCGCGTCTTTTCCACGCTCGGAGAGAGCGGACCGCGGTAGTCGCGGTGCACGAGGTTCTGATAGGCGGCGTCGATCTGGTAGGCGAAGTCCCCCGCGAGTCCCCCGCGGCGAGCGTAGGCCCGCGTGGCCTGCTGCACGCGCACCACGCGCCGATAGAAGTCGGCGATCGCGTGCTGCTGGAGCTCCGGCTGCCCCTCGAGCCGATCGAAGCCGATCATCGGCCGGAGCGCCTGCGCGGCCAGCCGGCGCATGGCGCGCACCTCCGTGACCTGCCCCAGGGCAGCGGCCGGGTCGGCGGCGTGGGCCGGCGCACCAAAGGCCGCGGTCGTCGCGAGTGCCAGCGCCGCAAGGGCCTGCCGGGGGCGCGCGGCGCGGCGATTCGTGGGGGATGATGCTCTCGGTCGATGCGTCCTCATGGCGGCCTCCGTCGTGTGCGAACCCCGGTCACTCCCGGTGGTCGAAGCGCGCAGACGAGCAACCCGCGTGCCGGACCCTCTCGGCGGGCGAAGGGGGCGCAATCACGAAGGAGCGACGGCGGAGGCGCACTGCGCGGGACACGAACCTCTCCAGGCCCCGGTCGGTGAGAGGGGTCGGGGACGGGCCATGAAGATCTTCACAGGCCTTAGGACACGCCGACGGCGCGGAGGGGAGAAAACGATACTAAGGTGCGAGCCGTGCTCACGTACGAGCCGCGCTCGGTTGCGGGCGGGACTACGGCACGCGAACGGTCTTGCCCGGCTCCACGCGCACGGTCTGGGGATAGGTCTTGCCGCTCTCGAGGTCCACGACCGTCACCTCGTGCTCCCCCCGCGGCAGGGCCAGGGTGGCCACCGGCTTGTGGTCTCCAAGGCGCAGCCGCTGCCGCCGGGTCTTTCCCGCCACGAACCCGTAGACGAGCTCGCGCGTGACGGTGCCGCCGGCCTTCACGACCACCTCGACGCGCTGATCCAGATAGGGGTCCTTGTTCCGGAGCGTGAGCGTGTGCGTCCCCTCGCGCAGGATCAGATCGCGCACCGGCAGCCGGAGCACGGGGCCATCCCCTGCCTGCAGCCGCGCCTTCACGTTCGAGAGCACGGTGAGCTTTCCGCCGAGGGGCAAGGCGGCCGTCTCTCGTAGCGACCCACCCGACGAGGGGGTCCAGGACTGCTCCCACGGCACGCGGTCCGCGGCGGTGAGCCGGACCCGATAGGGACGCCCGGCCGGGACCGCGTAGGCCGCAACGGGGGTGACGAGCCCGGTGTCCACGTCGTTGACCCAGAGCCGCGCTCCGACGGGTTCGGAGGTCACGGCGATCACCGCGAAGTCGGGGGCCAGAGAGAGCGTGCCGTGGTAGAGCGCCGTCTTGTCGGCCGTGACGGTCACCGCCTCCTGCACCTCCTTGAAGCCGTGCAGCGTGAGGCGCACGGCGTGCGCCTTGTCGGGGTCCACCTCGTCGAGCAGCGCGGGCGTCTTCTGCCCCGTCTGACGACCGTCGATCCAGACCTCGGCTCCTTCGGGGGTCGAGGTGACGCGCAGCTTGGCCTTGAGCCGGGGCAGGACCAGCCGCACCGTCGAGGGGGCCCCCTTGCGCAGCGACACGACCTCGCGGGCCTCGCCGTAGCCGGGGCGTCGCGCCGTCACCACGTAGGGGCTGGACACGTCCAGCTCGGGGAGCGAGAGCGGACCGCTCGCCACGCCCTTCTGCGCGCCGTTCAGATAGATCGTCGCTCCCGGGGGCTCGGTCTCGATCGTGAGCGAGCTCCGCGCCGGCCGCCGCAGAATGGGCCACGCGAAGAGGGCCGCCGCGACCACGAAGAGGGCCAGCGCCATGGCCAGCGTGAGCCCCACCATCGGGCTCTGCCCGCGCCGCTCGCGCGCCGCCGCCGGAGCCGTGCTCACGAGGTGCGTCGGACGGTCCTCGTCCCCGTCGCCGGCAGCACGTCCGCTCTCCTCGTAGATGCCGAAGTGCATGAGCCGGTGACCCGGCGTGCGCAGGTCAAACAGGCAGACCACCTCGGTCGCCACCCCCGGCAGCAGGTTGATCACCAGCTCCGTGACGTTGCTCGCCACGAGGTAGAGCCCGAGCCCCGCCCCCGCGGTCTTGCGCTCGATGGGGTCGGCGGAACGCACGCAGCGGTTCAGGTAGTCGAGCACCGTGGCGCGGCGAAGCGAGCCGAAGCTGTCCCGCACCGAGACGGCGAAGAAGGTTCCGTCGCAGGCGAACTGGAGCACCGTCGGGCGCTCGAGTCGCAGCGTCGAGCGGTCGCGCGGCTGCACCTCACCGAAGAGCGAGCGCCCCTCGGGGTCCACCGGGGCGTCGTAGAGCGCGTTCATGAGCAGCTCGTCCGCCACGAGCTCGATCGCTTCCTTGGCCTTGGGCCGCACCTTGAGAACGCGCGCGAGCTGACTCACCGCGGCCAGCGCCTGCCCGCGCTCTTCGTGGCTTCCGACGACCTCGGAGTAGACCTTCACCCCCCAGGGCATGAGCTTGGAGAGGCCGAAGATGTTGCCGAAGAGGAGCTTCGACCCGACGTAGGCCAGGCGCGCGTCCGTCACGTGGTCCTTGGCCAGAAGCGCCTTGACCGCCGGCGTGGCGAACTGGCCGAGCATGGCGGGGAGCCCCGGCTTCGGAACCACCAGCGCCGCGGCCGCCCCCGCGCCGAGCTGGGCAAGAACAGCCTTCAGCTCGTCCGCGGGCGGCACCAGCTCCGCGAGGAGCAGATCCGCCGAGGCGTCGAGCTCGGCGCGGCTGGTAGCCACGTTCACCACACTCCCCACCGCCGTCAGACAGCTGGCCATGGACCGCGCCACCGTGCGGTCGGCCGCAAAGACACTGCTCCGCGGACTGATCATCGGACGACCTGGGTCATTGGTAGGCCGATGGTACCAGAGGCCGAGGCGCGGCCGAAATTCTCCGCCACGCCGGCGTCCTCGACGCGGGGACAGCGCGGGGTTCTGCGACCTCCTTCCTCGGTCGTGATATGATGGAAGGAGCCCACGGGACGGGCGATAGACGGTGGGGCGTCGAGTGCCGATGGCGGCGGTTGCGAGCTTGCGCAAGAAGGTAGAGCGCCTCTGGTCCAAGAGAAAGCTCGTGGACGCCATTGGGCTGCAGCGGCAGATCTGCCAGTCGGACGCGAAGAATGCCGACGAGTGGCAACGCCTCGCCGAGCTCGCCAGCGCCGCCGGCGTGACGGAGCTCGAGCTCGCGGCGCGCTTCGAGGCCTCCAAGCTCCAGAGAGTGGGCCCCGACGAGTGGGTGGCGCTCGCGGACCGCGCCATGGCGGCGGGCTTCGTGCGCGACGCGATGGACGCGCGCTTCCGCGCGGCGGACGCCTGCGCCACCCTCGGTCAGAGCCGACGCGCGATCATGCTCTTCGACCAGGTCCTGGCGCTCGACCCGGACCATCAGGCCGCGCGACGGATCCGTCAGGTGGTGCAGGCCCGGCTGGCGCGTGCGGAAGCGCAGAACGACGGGGCCGCCCGACGCCCGAACACGGCGCGCTCCGGCAGCTCCCCGAGCCTCGACGGCGCCTCGTCGAGCCCGGGCTCGTCGTCCACCCCGGCCTCGTCGCGCCCAGGCTCCTCGTCCACCCCGGCCTCGTCGTATACGCCGACCCCGACCCCCGACCGCGCTTCGCCTGCCTCGTCGACGCCGGCCCCCGTGGCAACCACCATGGACGAGCTGGCCGACGAAGTCCGTCGCGCCGAAGAAGAAACCCGCGTTCTCGACGGACCACCTCCACTGCCGCCCACCGCGGAGCCCGCGTCCGCCGCCGAACCAGCGTCGCCCGACGCGGCGGCGGTGGCGAGCGCCGCCGAGCCCGAGAGCCGTGACCAGCCGATGACGCCCAGCTCGCCCACGAAGGAGCCCTCCGAGGAGGGCGTGGACCCAAGTGACGACCACGTAGACGAGCGCGAAGACGAGCGCGAAGACGCTCGCGAAGACGAGCGCGGCGACGACCTCGATTGGGAGGAGACGACCTTCACGCGCCTCGGCCACGGCGCGCCGAGCTCGGGGGTCAGCGCGCTCGAGGCCGAGCTCGACGAGACCGACGCGCTCCAGTCTCTCGACGAGGACACCAACACGCAGTGGGCCCCGGCCAACCCGGACCTGGGCAGCGAGGGGGCGCCCACCGTCGCACGCTTCGTCTGCGAGACGCAGCCCTGGCCCACGGTGCTCGACCAGCACTGCCTCCTCTTCGTCGGCATGAACGACGTGGTGCCGGAGAGCCTGCTCGAACTCGCCGAGCCGGTGTCGCTCGCCGAGGGGGCGCTCGTCTACCGCCAGGGTACCCCCGGCGAGCTGCTCTACCTGCTCGAGCACGGCGACCTCCGCATCGGGCGCGAGCGGGGGAGGCTCGAGGACCTGGGCACCATCCCCGCGGGGTGCTTCTTCGGCGAGGCGGGGTCGATCGCGCGCATGCCGAGCACCGTGAGCATCTGGACCACGCAGCCCTGCGAGCTCAAGGTGATCTCGCGCGAGCGCCTGCGCCCCCTGATGGGCGAGGCGAACGACGCCCTGGCGGCGATGGTCCAGTCGCTGCGCGGCTGGTACCTCGAGACGGTCACGCGCATCTCCCCCATCCTCGAGCACTGCCGCAAGAAGGAAGCCACGCTCGCCGACGACGAGGGGCTGGTCTCCTTCACCCCGGGGCAGTCGCTCGTCGTCCCGGGGGCCGCGGCCAAGCTGTTCGTGCTGCTCTCGGGGGTGGCGCAGGTGGCGGTAGACGGGGCGAACGGGCTGGCGGTGCTCGGCCACCTCTGCGCCGGCGATCTGGTGGGCGAGCTCTCCCCGTCGCCGGTGGCGGTGACGGCGGTGACGCACACCTCGGCGCTGGTCATCGACCGACGCCGCCTCGGCCGCCTCCCCGAGAGCCTGCAGGAGGCGCTCGACGCCCGGTACCGGGCCTGCGAGGCGGTCCTCGCGGCGCACGGCGGGGCCAAGGCGCCCTTGTAGCAGCCGGGGAGGCGCGGCTATGCTGGCGGCGCCATGGACGAGGAACAGCTCAAGGCCCGCATCGGGCAGATCCACGCCGATCTCGAGGACTACACCTATTACGAGCTATTGAACCTGGACCCCGCGGCCTCGCCCGACGACGTGCAGGCGGCCTTTCACCGCATGGCGCTCTCGATGCACCCCGACCGCTACCAGACGCACGCGGACGGCGAGCTGCGCCGGCAGATCTACGCCATCTACAAGCGCGTGGCCGAGGCCTACCGGGTGCTCATGGATCCCGAGAGCCGCAAGGCCTACGGCGAGGCGCTCGGGCGCGGCGAGAAACGGCTCGCGCAGGTCGAGCGGCAGCGCACGGGTCCGAAGCGAGCGGAAGACACCATCGACCACCCGCAGGGGCGCAAGTACTTCCTCATGGGGCAGGAGGCCGAGCGCCGGGGCGACAAGAAGACCGCCCGCCTGCACTACAAGTTCGCGAAGGACCTGGTGGGGGACCACCCGACGGTGCTCGCCCGTCTGGCCGCCCTCGACGCCGCGGAGAAGAAGTAGGGGCCCATGCGGCTGCCGGCGCTTGGACGGCTCGCCCTCCGCGCGCGCTACTTGGCGCGGAGCGGGAAGCGCCGACTGAGCGAGAACTGACAGAGCTTGAGCAGGGCCTGGCGCTGCGTCGCCGAGTCGGTCTTGCGGAGGATGCGCTTCCAGTAGGTGCCGATGGTGCCGAGCACGCACTTCATGCGCTCGGCCGCCTCGCGGTCGGCGACCCCGACGGCCGCCAGCCGCAGGAGCTCGCTCTCGCGCTGGCTCAGGCGATGCTCCTTGGCGAAGGCCTCCACCTCGAAAAGGCAGCGCTCACCTGCGCCGAGGGTATCCACGAGGTTGAGCAGGGTCTCCGGCGTGAGCGGCTTCGGGATGGCGATGATGCCGCGCAGGTTCAGCCGCAGGACGCGCTCGCTGTCGATGACCCCGGAGAGGACGGCCACGGCGGGGGGTACCGGGAGCCTCTGGAGACCCTCGATGAGGGTCTCGCCGTCCCCGTCGGGCAGGCGGAGATCGAGCAGCACCACGTCCCAGGGAGAATTCGTCGGCTCCGCGGCCCTCTCCAGCCACGCCCCCGCGTCGGCGAGCGTGTTGGCCACGGCCACCTCGTGCCCCTGCCCCTTCAGGGCGCGGGAGAGCCGCTCGGCGACGAGCGGCTCGTCCTCAACGAGGAGCACGCGGTACGACATGAATCCCCCTCTTCATGGACTCTGTTCTAGTGCCTTTCCGTCGTGGGAAACAAGCCCGAGAAGGAGGCGCGCCCCCTCGTGTCCTGGAGCCACGGACAAGGGCCCTATCCCCGGCGAAGCACCAGCTCGAGGGAGGAGGGATGGCTGTCGATGACCAGCGTCTGTCCGTACGGCACGACGTGCCGGCGGTGCGCCCCGTCGGCCCAGATCATGCCGCGGCGCACGTGACAGACCACCACGAGCGCCTCCTTCGGGCCGAAGCTCGCCGACCCGCGGCTCCTTCGCGCCCGTCCCGGTCCCGCGTAGGGCTCGCGCACGAGGTATTGCACCCGTCGCGAGTGCGGCGCGTAGGTCCGCCCACCGGCCGAATGGATGCCCCCCGTGGAACCGGCGGCCGTGGCCACCCAGAGCCCGGAGCTGCGCACGGGCACGAGCACGCCGTCGGGGAGCAGGCGCCCGCGCTCGGGCAGCTCGTCGAGAGGGAGCGCCCCGAGCTCGAAACGCGTCATGTCCGCCGGACACGCGTGGGCGAAGAGCACGTCGTTCAGGCACGGCCCGAAGAGGTCGCGCCCCTCGAGGCGCACGCGCAGGCGGGTAAGGCGGGTGGGCACGAGCGCCCCCGAGCTCACGGCGTCGAGCAGGGCGTCGAGCTGGTCCGCGGTGCCGGCGCAGAGCGCCCCGACGCTGTTTGGAGGATCGGAGTTGAGCCCGAGCAGCGGAGGCCCCTCCACGATGTGCTGGGCCGTATCCAGGACCGTCCCGTCTCCTCCCACGGAGATGACCAGATCGAACCCCTTCACCCCTCGCGCCTCCCCGCGCCAGCAGTACTCCGCACGCACCCCCCGCGAGCGGAGCGTGCGGCGCGTCGTCGCGAGCGAGGCCTCCTGCGTCCGATGACTCGCGAGGAGGCGCTGCGCCACCGGATCCCCGCGGCGAAGCGCGCTCTTCACCGCGCGGTCGCGGTGCTCGCGCACATAGATCTGGTAGAGGCTCTTGCGATGAACGACGAGCACGCGCTGGATCTGCACCGACCCGAGCTCCGGCAGATGGGCGGCTCCAGAATGTCACAACCCCGTCGGCTTTCAACTCCTCGAGGGGAAGTGAAGCGTCGCGCCCCGCGGCAGCGGTTGACGCAGCGCGCGGCCCGGCTCCGCGCGGAATTTCGACGCGCGGCGCCCGCGTGGTATCTTTCGCGCTCTATCTCCGTCGGCGAAGTGAATCGTGAGCGACCGTCCGCGAGGCCCTCGTAAGAAGGGCCGCCTGCTAGCCTTGCTCCTGCTCGTCCTCGTGGCGGGCGCCATCCTCTACAAGGTCACGCGCCTCGAGGCGGTGAAGGTCGCGCGCGTGGCCCGGGGAACCGCGATCGAGGCCGTGTACGCGGTGGGCACCGTCGAGCCGGTGGACGTGGCCAACCTCAAGGCGCGCGTCTCCGGGCCCGTGCTGCGCCTGCTCGTCAAGGAGGGCGACCCCGTCAAGGCCGGCCAGCTCCTCGCCGAGATCGACGCCCCCGGCCTCGCCTTCGACGTGGAGCGCGGGCAGGCCGACTTCCGGGCCGCGCGGTCGCGCGCCAGCTCCGCCCCGCAGCTCGAGATGCTGCGCAGCAACGAGAAGGCCCTCACCTCCGAACTCGCGCAGGCCCGGCGCGACCTCGAGCGGGTGCGTCGCCTGAGCCAGTCGGGCGTGCTCAGCCCGCAGGAGCTCGAACGCGCGCGTACGCAGGTTCAAACGAACGAGGCGCGCCTCGCCGCCAATCGCGCGCAGCAGCGGGATACGCAGATCGCCATGCGCAGCGACGTCGACCGGGCCAAGGCCGGGGTGGCCAGCCTGCGCGCCCGGGCCAACGAACGCGACCTCCGAGCGCCGCTCGACGGCCAGGTCCTGAAGCTGCACGTCGAACGCGGCGAGACGGTGGCCATGAATCAGAACCTGCTGCGCATCGGTGACGCGGGGCGGCTGCGCATCGAGGCCGAGGTGGACGAAGCGGACATGGGCCGCGTGCGCCTCGGGATGCCGGCCGCGGTGCGCCTCTACGCCTTCAGAGACCGGGCGATCAGGGCCCACGTCTCGCGCATCTCTCCGGCCGCCGACCGCGAGCGGAAGTCCTTCTCGGTCCACTTCGACTTCGACGACAAGGTCGAGGGGCTCCGTCCCGGCATGACCGCCGAGGTGAACGTGATCATCCGCCGCAAGGAGGCGGTGCTCCTTTGCCCGATCGAGGCGCTGCGCGACGGGGTGGCCTGGGTCGTGGACACCGAGGGTCGCCTCTCCGAGCGCAAGGTCGAGCTCGGCATTCGCGACGTCACGCGGGCCGAGGTGGTGAGCGGGCTGGCCGACGGGGAGCGCGTGGTGCTCGGCGTGAAGGGGGCGCCCCAGACCGGACGCCGCGTCGCACCGACCGAGGTGCCGACGAGTCCCTCCGCCGGCCAAGGCTCGGGCGCCGGCCTGGCGGCCAACGTGAAATGAGCTCGCTGAAGCTCTGCGTCTTCGTCGCGCTGCGGCAACTCTGGGATCGGCGCCTGCTCAACGCCATCGCCATCAGCGGCGTGGCCCTGGGCGTGATCACGCTGATCACCATGAACGGGCTGATGCAGGGCTTTCAGGACAAGTTCATGATCGAGATGCTGCGCATCTCGCCGCACGTGATCCTCTTCAGCAAGGAGCTGGGGCAGAAGGAGACGGTGCTGCAGCAGTACGAGGGACGGCTCGACCTCGTGGCGCAGATCTGGCACGAGCAGGCCAGCTCGCGCTTCACCCGCATCAAACGACCGAGCGACCTGATCCGCGAGTTCGAGGCGCTCCCCGGCATCCAGGCCGTCTGCGACAGCCTCGTCGGACAGGCCATCCTCTCCTACGGGACGAAGGACCTCGGGGTGGACCTGCGCGGCGTGCGCCCGAGGACGCAGGACCGCTGCACCCCCGTCTCGGGGTACGTGCAGGACGGGGCGTGGAGGGACCTGGCGGCGACGCCGGACAGCGTGGCCCTCGGCTCGGGCGTGGCGAAGGATCTGCAGGTGAAGCTCGGCGACCAGGTGCGTCTCGCCGTCCCCGGCGGTCGCGCGATCTCGCTCAAGGTGGTCGCGATCTTCGACGTCGGCATCCCGGCGGTCGACAAGTCGCGCATCTACGTGGACCTGCTCACCGCGCAGACGGTCCTCGGGCGACCGAACGTGATCGGCCAGCTCGAGGTGCGGCTCGACGACCCGTTCACCTCGGAGGCCTGGGCCGCGCGCCTCGAGCGCATGACGGGGCACGACGCGCAGAGCTGGGAGGAGGCGAACCTGAACTTCCTCGACCTGTTCCGCATCCAGGACCTGATCATCGCGCTCGTCATCGGCGGCATCCTGACCGTCGGCGGCTTCGGGATTCTGGCCATCCAGCTCATGATCGTGCTCGGCAAGACGCGGGACATCTCGATCTTGCGCGCGGTGGGCCTCCGCTCGCGCGACATCCTCTTCATCTTCGTGCTGCAGGGCGCGGTGATCTCGCTCCTCGGCGCGGCCCTCGGCGACCTCGTCGGCTGGCGCCTGGTCGAGTTCCTCGCCGACCTCGACCTGCCGATGGAAGGCATCGTCAAGAGCCGTAAGTTCCTCATCGCCAAGAACCCCATGTTCTACGTCTACGGGGCGGTCTTCGCCCTCCTCGTCGGCATCGCCGCGAGCATCCTCCCCGCCTGGCGCGCCTCGCGCGTCGAACCCGTGGCCGTCTTGCGCGGCGAAATTACCTGAGGCGGCGCCGTGAGCTCGAAGACCCCCATCCTCGAGACGCAGAAGCTGAGCCGGGTCCTCGGGGCCAAGGTCAAGCAGACCATCCTGCACGCGCTCGACCTGACGTTTTTGCCGGGGGACTTCGTCGCGCTGACCGGCGCGAGCGGCTCGGGCAAGAGCACGCTCCTCTACCTGCTCGGCGCGCTCGACCGCCCCTCGGCGGGGCGCGTGATCATCGACGGGGTCGACGCCAGCGAGCTTGACGACGACGACCGCGCCCACCTACGCAACGAGAAGCTCGGCTTCGTCTTCCAGTTCCACTTCTTGCTCCCCGAGTTCAACGTGCGCGAGAACGTGATGGTGCCGATGCTGCGGCGCGGCCTCTCGAAGGACGAGGCGGGGGACTTCGCCGAGCGCGCGCTCGAGTTCCTGGAGATCGGCGAGCTCTGGAAGCGGCGTCCCAACGAGCTCTCGGGGGGGCAGCAGCAGCGCGTGGCCATCGCCCGCGCCGTGGCCAACCAGCCGGCGATCCTGCTGGCCGACGAGCCGACGGGGAACCTGGACAGCAAGAACGCCGAGCTGGTGGTGGCGCTCTTCGAGCGGCTGAACGTCGAGCAGCGCATGACGATCGTGATGGTGACCCACGACGCGCACTTCGCGGAGCGCGCGGGTCGCCGGCTCACGCTCCGGGACGGCCGCGTGGTGGCCGACGAAGGCTCGGGGGTTAGGGCCAGCGGAACTACGGCCGCCGGCGCTTGACCACCTTCTTCAGCGGCGAGAGGTTGATCTCGTCGAGCACCGTACCGAAGGGGCTCTCGAGCGCCAGCTCCACGGCCTGGGCGATGCTCGTCTCGTCGACCGCGTTCTCCTCCTCGTCACCGGGACCGAATGAGAGCGCGTCGAAGAAGGGGGTGCGCACCATCCCCGGATTGACGAGGCAGACGTGCACCCCGCTCCGCGAGCACTCCTCGCGGAGCGACTGGGCGAAGCCGCGCAGAGCGAACTTGCTCGCCGAGTAGATCGCCCCGCGCCTCCCTCCGGCGAGCGCCGCCTCGGAGCCGAGGAAGACCAGGTCCGCCCGATGGAGCGACTTCAACGCCGGGAGAAAGGCGCGCACCACGAAGGCCTGGCTGAGGAAGTTCAGCTCGAGGAGCTCGCGCATCTGGTCGTACGAGAACTCCTCGAGCGAACCGAAGTGACCGCGGCCGGCGGCCAGCACCAGCGCGGAGACCTCCGGGTGGGCCTGCGCGAGGGCCGTCAGCGCCTCGGGGAGCGCGTCGAGCGCGCCGAGGTCTACCGGGACGGGGACGAAGCGCTCGTGCACGATCGCCCCCCGCTGGAAGTTGCGTCCCACGCCGAGGACGCGATGGCCTCGTTCGAGCAGGCGGCCGGCGATCGCGCCGCCGATCCCTCCCGTGGCCCCCGTGAGCAGGATGGTGCGCGGGCCGTCGGCGCGCGCGAGCTTGCGCGTGATCATCGGCGAGACTCGTTTCTCCCGGCCGAGGCCGGGTCGCGGGCCAGCGCGGCGAGCTGCCGCACGAGGAGGTCGAGCTCGCCCAGCCGTTCGTCGATCAGGCGCTCCACGAGCGCGGCGTCCACCTTCTCCGTGCGCTGGTGCAGGTTGTCGGAGACCACCTTGTAGCAATGAACGAGCGGGGGTGCGGCGAAGCGGCTGGCCGCGACGAAGAAGCCGCTGGCCTCCATCTCGTAGAGCCAGGGGCCCGCGTACTCCGTCTCGGGGCGCTCTACCGTGAGCACCGAGGCGGAGGGGATGGCGAGCTCCGGCAGCTGCGGGGGATACCAGCGCCAGCCGGTGGCCTCGTCCATCACCTTGTGGGCGAGGAGGCCGGTGCCGAGGGGATGCTCGCGGTGTCCGCCGACGCCCAGGTTGAGCCAGGCCGCCTGGCGCTGCCCGCCGCTGCGCAGGTAGAGGTACGAGGTCGCCGCCGCCGCCGCGAGCTTGCCGAGTCCCGAGACGACGAGCCAGATCCCTTCGCCCTGGTAGATCGGAAAGGGCTCGGGCTCAGCGGGCGGCTTGAGCCCGTAGTGCCGCACGAGCGGACGCGCCTCGGGGGGCAGGGCCACGACTAGGCGGAGCACGCTTCGCCCTCCTCCGGTGGACGCGCTTGAGCGTCGGCCCAGCGCGCGCGTCGCGCCTCGTAGCTCGCCACCTCGTCGTGCCGTCCGCGCTTTCGCGCCCCGGCGAGGTAGATCTCGAGCTTCTCGAGGAGCGTGGCGCGCGTGGCCTCGCGCTCCTCACCGACGAGCTCGGGGAGTTCGAGCATCCCCTCGAGCGCCTGGATGCGAAAGCGGTCCATGCCCGGGTAGCGCGCCGAGAGCTGGTCGGCGTGGCCGCCGTACTTCACGAGGAGCGGCTCGTCGAGAAAGAGCACCGGGTGGCGCAGGCAGATGCGCAGCCAGAGGTCGTAGTCCTCGCACGCCGGGAGCGACTCGTCGAAGAGGCCCACCTGGCAGAGCACCTCGCGGTGCAGGACCACCGACGAGGGAGAGATGCAGCAGAGCGGCAGGCAGTGCCGGTAGATGAAGCCGCCGCGCTTCTGGTGCTTGCGCATCGGGTTGACCCGCCGGCCGCGACGGATCCAGACCTCGTCGGTGTGACAGAGGCGCTGCTCGGGGGCGCGAGCAAGCGCGTCGAGCTGGCGGGCGAGCTTCGTGGGGCGCCATTCGTCGTCGGAGTCGAGCAAGGCGAGCCATTCGCCGCGCGCGGCCCGGAGCCCAACGTTTCGGGCGGCGCTCACACCGCGCTGCTGTTGCGAGAGCACGCGCACCTCGGGATAGCGGGCGAGCAGCTCGCGCGTGCCGTCGGTGGAGCCGTCGTCCACGACCAGGATCTCGTCGGCCGGGCGGGTCTGCGCCCGCACCGAGTCGAGCGCGCGCCCGAGGAGCGCCGCGCGGTCGTGGGTCGGCACGATCACCGAGACGGTCCCGGGGAGGTGTTCGGCCCGCATCACGCGTCTTCCAGGCCGAGCTCGCGCCGGAGCGCGAGGAGCTCGGGCCAGCGCCAGCTCGTGCGCACGCACGCGGGAAACACCCCGTGGCATTGCCCGTAGGCTCGCAGAAAGCTCAGCGTCCCGGCGTTGCAGTAGCCGCCGCCGCGGATCGGGCCGAACTCGGCCTCGTAGGGGCCGAGCTCCGCCGCGAGCCGCGCGTCGCGCTCCGCCTTGGCCACGATCGAGGCTGCGGCCACGGCGAGCTCCACGGATTCGGCCCGGTCGAGCGCCTCGAGCTCCGGCCGCTCCGCGCGCAGGGGCCCGAAGAGCCGCGCCCCGTCGGCCACGATACGGGTCGGGGCCGCCCCGTCGGCGATGAGCTCCCGCGCCAGGTCCTGTTCGAGCGCGTTCAGCCCGGCCCCCTGGACCCAGCGGTCCACCTCGGCCGCCTCGGCTACCCGCACGGCCACCTCGGCGTGCGCGCGGATCTCCTCGGCGAGCCGGGCCCGCCGGAGCTTTCCCGCCGCGGTCGAGCCGTAGGCCTTCGAGTCGAGGAGCCCGAGGCGCGCGAAGGTCGACCGCGCCGCAGGGGAGGCGCGCACGCCGCAGAGGACGAGCGGCCCGAGCAGAGGACCGCGCCCCGCCTCGTCGATCCCCAGGACGAGGGGGTCCCCGGGCCTCTCCTCCGTCGCCGCGCCAGGTCCGTGCCGCACGCCCCGGACCATACTCGATGCCCGGCCGGCGGAGTAGACGGCGGTGGGCGATCCGGCTGGCCGGCCAGCCAGCGGGGGGGATCCCCTGACCCCAGCACCGCTCCCGACCTCCAGGTAACGGGTGTAATACAAGTGGCTTACGCGGAAACGAGACTTGGCATCGCAGCTGCATTAGCGACCTTCGTTCGCAACGGGTGCCTACGCAGGGAGCGGAAACCATGCTCAGTCGGTCGTGCCAGAGCCATCGCATTCGAGGTCGGGTGATCGTGGCGACGCTCTTCGGGTTGACGACCGGCGCCTGCGGGACGATGGACGAGCCGGGCGAGGCGACGGAGCCGACCCTCGAGCACCACGACCGCCTCCCCGCCACCGGCGGCGGCACTCCGTCCGAGGAGGCGGCGCTCCCCCAGCCCTCCGAGGAGCTCAGCCCCCGCTGCCGCGCGACCTCCGTCCGGCTCTACTACAGCGGCACCGCGCGAGCGGTGGAACGCCTGTCGCCCATGCAGGTCAGCCTGTGCCTGGCGGGCGGCGCAAGCGACCTGGCCATCTCCTACACCGAGGAGGCCGAGGCGCACGAGCTCCGCATGCGGTCCGTGCAGTACTCCTACGACGGGCAGCGCGCGCGGGAGCTCGGCCTGCCGCGCGACCCCCTCGCGGTGGGTCTGGAGCTCGAGCGCACCTTCGGCGTGGACCCCTCCACCGCGCTCGACTCCTCGACGCTGCGGCAGGACGGCACGATCCCGGCCGGGCAGAAGGCCGTCTTCTACCGGCAGACGACCCAGCTCGAGCGCGTGGCCCAGATCATCGCGCACACGAGCTGCGGCGTCCGCGTCTCCCTGGGCTACGTGAAGCTGAGCGACTGGTCGCACACGGCCGAGCTCGCCACGGGCGAGAGCTGCCCGCCCCCGACCCGCCTGCCCCCCGCGGCCAAGTTCACCGCGAAGATCCAGTAGCCTCCCCCGTCGTCGCCGATCTACGCTAGCGCGCTCCCCGACCCGCCGTACCACCGTCCCCCTCGCTCCGGCGTGGGGACCCCAGCTCAAGGAGACCCTCTCGTGCGCGCTACCGTCCGCTCGTTCTTCGTCGTGGCCTCGCTCTGCCTCCTCGCCGCCCCGGCCAGCGCGGCCAACCCCTTCGCCCCGGCCAAGAAGCTCGGCGATCACCTGACCAAGGGAGTCAACGCGGCCCTCAAGGGCAAGGACCCCAAGGCCGCCTTCGCCCCCATCGAGGTGCAGACCCGCACCCCGCTCACCGAATCGCTGAAAGGGGCCACCGTGGCCTCGGCGCGCCTTCTGGCCCTCGAGTTCGAGCTCATCTTCTACCAGGGGGACCGCGCCGTCTTCTACCTGCGCACGGCGCTGAACTTCGGCGAGGGCGGCCCGAAGCTCCTCTCGTTCCAGGGGCGCGAGGTGCCCGACGGCAAGATGTTCGTGAAGGGGCTCTCCCCGGCCAAGTTCAAGGGGGCCTTCGCCCCGCTCGGCGCGGCCGCCAAGGCGGCGATCAAGGCCGTCACCAGCGCGGCGTGCAAGTCGCTGCCGGTGGTGGAGATCGGCGAGCTCCCCTTCCTGCCGGCGGGCAAGATGCGCGACCGGGCGACCCAGGACCTGGCTCAGGCCAAGACGATGCTCCCGACCCAGTGCGACAAGCTCGCCTCGCTGAAGTTCACGCGCGCGGACCTGCGCGTGGACGACGTGGTCTTCGCGGCGCTCTCCGCCGACGGCAAGATGGTGGGGATGATCAAGGGGGACCTGGAGATCGGCGACAAGAAGCAGGTCTTCGAGCTGGGTGGGTTCCGCGCGGCGAAAGATCGCTAGCGCGCCGTCGGGCCCTTACTTGGGCGCGACGAGCTTCTGACAGCCGCACCCGCAGTCGTCCGAGAAGTAGGTCGAGTCCGCCGTGCAGAAGAAGCGAATCCGCGCGCACTCCTCCTTGCTCTTGCCCACGTAGCTCTTGCTCGGGTCCGCCGTGAAGTCGCACGTCGCGGCCACGGTGAAGTGGGCCGAGACGGCCGTGCGGAAGCTCGTGCACTTGGCGCGGCTCAGCGGCTGGTCGGCGACGCACCCGAGGCCGTACTCCCCGACGAGCCGATAGGTCCCGGCCGCCTTCGGGAACATGGTCTGGTTAAAGGTGGTGCCGGGCTTCACCGGCTGCGCCAGGCCCTCCCAGACGCAGATCCGGTCGGGACCCGTGCTGACCCAGGTCTTCCCCTCCTGCTTCTGCCAGTCGAAGGCGGAGCACCCGCCGAGGTAAATCGTCTCGGAGCTGGTGTTGGTCAGCGACGCCGGGAAGGGCTGCCCCACCTTCTGCACCGCGCCCGTCACCTGGATGGCCAGGCACGCGCCGTCGTGCTGGACCGACACGCCCGCGGATGCGGCCATGCAGCCGTTGCTGTGGGTGCGGTTGTCGCAGCCGCAGACCGGCTTGTAGAGGGCGATGCACGCGTCGGGGTGCACGGTGCAGGTCCCCTTCGTGCCGTCCAGCCCGCACCCGCTCTTGAAGGCGCAGAACTGTCCCTTGGCGCACTCGTCGTTGCTCGCGCAGCTCGTCGCCGCGCAGCTCGCCGTCAGTGTGTAGTTGCCCCAGGTCCAGGCGCGCAGCGAATAGGCCGCCACGAGGAGCTTGCCCTCCTTCTCGGGCGTGTAGGCCAGCGTGGCCTTGTTCGCGTTGCGCACGCGGGTCGACGCCAGGCGCTTTCCCGTCTCGGCGTCGTAGACCGCGAGGCCCACCCCCGCCGACGGAGCGTACGTGCCTTCGAAGGCGAAGGTGGTCGCCGTCCCCTGCGTACCGGGGAAGCTGTAGAGGTGCGCGCTATCCCACGGGGTGAAGCGGCCTCTCACGGCCGTCGTGCAGTTGAACTCCGCCGGGATGTGCCGGAGCCAGCTCGGCACGTCGGCCTTCCCGCCGAGCTCGGCGAGCTCGGGGCGCTCCTCGTTTCCCGCCTCGGGGGTCTCGCCGCCGCAGGCCACGAGGCTCAGGGTCAGGCCCACGCACAGGGCCAGGGTCAGTTCACGCGTCCGCCACATGGGTCCTCTCCAAACACGGTTGTCCGAAGAGTGCGCAGGAGCAGCTCCCGTGCCACGGCCGACCGGCGCGTCGTGGCGTTCCAACACGCGATGGTCCCACAGGGATCGACCGCCTCGCCGCGGACCGGGAGGCACCCGAACACCGAGATCCGACGATCCGCCCGCCAGCTTTCCGATTTCGCAAGGACGCGGTGGGGCCCGAGGGCCCTCAGGGGACGAGCAACCCCGTCTCGGTGAGGAGGTAGACCAGGCGGGTGGCGGTCTGCTTCTGCACGACCTCGGTGAAGCGGCCGAGCACCTCTCCGACGGTGAGCCGCCCATCGAAGCGCTGGCGGAGCTGCGCCGGCAAGGGTCCGAGGCGAAAGACCTCGGGGGGGACCGGCGTGAGGCTCGCGGGGCGGAGCGGCACCCCCATGAGCGGCTGGAGCCGCTCGACGAGCACCTCCAGGGCGATCGAATGGATCGCCGCACCGAGGAGCTCGAACGCGTCGAGCCCGAGCGGAGCGAACTCCTCGGTGTTGCGCCGCCCCGCGTAGTACTCGAAGGTGCCGGTGGTCCAGGTGAAGGTATCGAGCAGCTTCTGCCGTACCTGGAAGGTCAGGTGGCGGAGCATCTCGACCGGCGTCACCAGCTTGAGCGAGACGAGCGTGTCCCCGAGGCGCCCTTGGAAGTGCGGCAACATGGCCAGCGCCATGGAGAGCTCGCCGTCGGAGATCACCCCTTTGCGCACCAT
Organism: Deltaproteobacteria bacterium; assembly: GCA_020848905.1. Classification (NCBI taxonomy): domain Bacteria; kingdom Pseudomonadati; phylum Myxococcota; class Myxococcia; species Deltaproteobacteria bacterium. Next base: position 33,895 of record JADLHG010000067.1, on the reverse strand, counting down.
GTACTGACCGAAGAGCTCCTCCGCCTGGTTCGAGCTGATGGAGCGCGGGTGTCCGTCGACCACGAAGATCTTCTTCTGCGCCTCCCCTTGCTTGAGCAGGAGCAGCCCCGTCTCCTCCTTCACGGCGAGGCGGAAGATGACCTTGAAGAGGCTCTGCCGCTCGAGGTCCCCGTGCTGATCGGAGCTGGTCTGCGGCAGCCCCGTGGCGGCCAGGCGCGCCGCGACCTGCTCCGCAGCCGGCGCCGGGGGCAGCTCGTGGATCTCGGGGAGCGCGGGGGCCTCGACGAGGTCCTGCAGGTCGTCGAAGTCGGGGAGCGAGTCGAGAGAGCGCCGCGGGTCGGCCACTGCGGCGAGGCGGTCGTCGGTCTGCGACCTCCCGGACTCCTGCATCACCGGCAGCTCCCCGGGCAGAGGCTGCGCGCTCGGCGGCGGGGCGAGCACGATGCGCCGCTTCTTCCCCACCTCACGGGGGCGCTCCACTCCGGTGGTCCCCTCGAGCTCCGGCGGCACATCGACCTGCCGCGTCTCGGCGGCGGCCTTCTTGAAGAGCTCCTCCTCCATCGAGGTCTTCGTCAGGTCCATGCTGCTGCTGGCGAAGTCGCTGCGCACGCGCCCCTCGCCGAGCGCGGGGATCTCCACCGCGCCGCCGTCGTCGTCGGCTCCCGTCACCATGGCCTGGTCGTCGCCGAGGCGGTCGAGGAAGCGCCGGACGTGGCCGTTACTGACCATGCGGCGGTTGTCGTAGAGGTAGCGCAAGAGCGCGTCGCGGAAGTCGGCCGCGTTCTGGTAGCGCAGCGCCGGATCGCGCGAGAGGGCCGCCTCGAGGATCGCGCGCAGGTCCTTCGGAATGCGCTCGCCGTACCGGCTCAGGCGGTCGAGCTGCGCGTCCCGCACCTGCAAGAGAATGTCGAGCTCGTTGCGCGCGGTGAAGAGGCGCCGGATGATGAGGAGCTCCGCGAGTACTACCCCCGCCGAGAAGACGTCGGCGCGGTGGTCCACGATGTCGCCGCTCACCTGCTCGGGGGACATGTAGCCGTACTTGCCCTTGAGCACCCCGACCTGCGTGTTCTCCTCGCGCAGGGCGGCGCGCGCGATGCCGAAGTCGCCGAGCTTCACGTCTCCGCGCGTGGAGATGAAGATGTTCGAGGGCGTGATGTCGCGATGCACGATGCCGAGCGGCACGCCCTGCTCGTCCTTCAGCGCGTGCGAGTAGTCGAGCGCGTCGAGCACCTCGGAGATGACGTGCACGGCCACCGCGGTGGTCGGGCGGCAGCGCCGGTCGGCGCAGAGACGCAGGAGCGCGAGGCCGTCGATGCCGTCGACGTGCTCCATGGCGATGTAGTACTGGCCGTTCACCTCGCCGAAGTCGAGCACCTGCACGATCTTCGGGTGGTTGAGCTGGCCCATCACCTTGGCCTCGTCGATGAACATGCGCACGAACTCGGCGTCCTGCGCGAGCTGCGGCAGGATGCGCTTCACGACGAGGGTGCGCTCGAAGCCGTGCGCGCCGAAGACCTTGGCCTTGAAGATCTCCGCCATCCCCCCGAGGGCGATGCGCTCGACGAGCCGGTAGCGGCCGAAGGTGACGGGCTCGAAGGGCGCACCTCCGCCGCCGGCGCCCCGCAGCGCTCCCGAAGGCGGGCCTTTCGGCTTTCGGTCAGATGGGCGGAGCATGCGAATCGGCCTCCCCGGAGCGGCGTCACCCTCTCGGCGCGAGGGCTTCGTCGCGCCGCCGGCCATTGTACCCGGGAACCGACTGGAAGGCAGCCGGATCCGCCGCGGCGAAGAGGGCTCGCGGCGGTCAGGCCGGCGCCTCCCGGGGCAAGGCCGCCCGCAGCGCGGAGAGGGGCCCGAGGAGCCGCAGCTCGAGCTCCTGTTCGAGGAGGGAGAGCTCCCGTCCCGCGTCGCGCACCACCTCGCGCAGGACCTGGGTGGTCGCGGCGTCCCATTCTCGCAGCGGCGCGAAGAGCTCCCCCTCCAGGTCGAGGGGCCTCTCGGCCAGGACGGCCGCGACGCGCGCCGTCTCGAGCTCGAGCTCGGGCAGCTCCACGGCGAAGAAGCGCTCCACCCGCCCGCCGGCGAGGTAGCCGCGCGCGTAGGCGGCGAAGCGCGCGTAGACCTGCTGCTCGAGGAGCGCGCGTCGCTCGGCGGCCCGGGCGAGCACGAGCTCGGCGGTGCGCGCCAGCACCGTCGACGCGGCCGGGGAGGCCTCCCGCCGCAGCGCCGCGTGGAGCGTCTCGGCCAGGCTCTCGACCTCCGCCGCCACGCGCGCCTGGGACCTCTGACCGAGCTGCGCGAGGCCGTGGCTCCAGAGCTCGAGGAGAAAGTCCCGGTCGGCGCGACTCACCGCGTGCTCGCCGAAGCGCGACCTGCGGGGCCGTACGAAGTCCACCACCTCGCCCGCGTTGCGGCGATGCAGCTCGCCGAGCTCCACCCGCAACCGGGCCAGCTCCGCGTCGAGGCGCGCGGCCGGCCGCTCCGTACGGCAGCGTTCGTCCAGCTCCGCGGCGAGCTCGCGCCCCGCGGCGACCGCGACCCGCTCGCCCTCGAGCTGCTCGAGCGCCTGCCCGAGCGTCTCGCCCAGGCGGCGCGCCACCACCGCCCGCTTGAGCGCGCGGCTCCGGGCGAAGATCCGCGTCTCGAGGTGCGCGCGCAGCGCGGGAAAGCCGCTCTCCTCGAGAGCCGGCTCCCCCGCCCCGTGCGCGAGCGCACCGAGCGCCTGCCGCGCCGAGACGGGCAGGACGTCGTCGACGAGCTCCCCGAAGCCCTGCCGCAGGTGGGCCAGCACCGCCTCGCGCTCCTCGACGGTGAGGCGGTCCACCTTGTTCAGCACGCCGACGGTCTTGAGGCGCTGCCGCCCGATGAGCGCGAGCGCCTCCTCCTCGGTCTGCTTCCCCGCCTGGCCGGCCGAGAAGAGCCAGACCACGGCGTCGGCCTGCGCGAGGTACTCCCGCGCCGTCTGTTCGTGCTCCTCGAGAAGCGAGTTGAGCCCCGGCGTGTCGACCACGTTCACGCGCTGCAGCTCCTCGGCCGGCACGAGGATCTCCACCACGCGCACCCCGCGCGCGCGGGCCGGCTCGAGCTGGCGCAGAAACGGGCCCAGCTCCTCGAACGAGAGCAGCTCCTCGCGGTCGTCGCGCCACACCACGCGCGCCCCCGGCTCGCGACCGTACTTGAGCACGTTGATCGTGGCCGTCGTCGGCGTGACCCCCATCGGCGCCACCTCGCGCCCGATGAGCGCGTTCACGAAGGTGGACTTGCCGCTGTTGAACTCTCCCATCACCGCGAGGAGGAGCGGCAGGTCCACTTCCTGCGAGAGACGCGCCGTCTGCGCGGCGAGCGCGCTCAGTGCGGGCCGGGCCGCGAGCAGCCGCTCGACTCGCCGCAGGACCGGATGCAGGCTCTCCTCCGCCGCCGCGACCTCGCCTCCGACGAGCGCGCGGCAGGCCTCTTCGAAGCAGCGCCGCGCCACGCGACTCGCGGGACGCAGCCGCAGCGCCGAACGAAGCGCGACGATCGCCGCCTCGGGCCTGCCGGCCTCGAGCTCCAGGCGACCGAGGACCAGTCGCCCCGCGAAGGTCTCCCCCGCGGCCAGCGACCGGGCGACGAGCTCGAAGGCGCGCGCGGGGTCGCTCGCGCCCCACGCGGCGGCAGCGAGCGCCAGGGCTTCGTTCGGTTCCGCGCGCAGGTGCGCTTCCGCCTCGGCGGCGAGGAGAGAGCTACGCGCTTCCTCCACTGCCAGCGCGAGGATGCGTGCGAGAAGCGATGGGGAGGCCTCGCCCTGGTCGCGCGCGATCCGGAGGTGGGCGAGGGCCTGCGCCGCGTCGTCCACCGCGAGGTGGACCTCGGCCAGCACGAGGTGCGCGGCCGGCAGCCGGGGCGACTCGGCGAGAAGGGCCAGCACCGCGTCTCGCGCCTCGCCGCCGCGACCGCTCGCGAGCAGACACCGCGCGAGGGCCAGCCGCCCCTCACCGAGTCGGGGCGCCGCCTCGGTCAGCCGCAGCGCCGCGAGCCGCGCCTCGTCGGGACGGCCGAGCGCGAGGAGAACCTCCACCAGCGCGAGCAGCGACGGGGGGTCGGGGACGGGCGCCAGCGCCGCGCGCTCGAGGCAGTGCCGCGCGAGCGAGAGGTCCCCGTCCCGCTGGAGCGCGCGCCCGAGCAGCCCGAGGAGCCGCGCGTCCTTGCCGTCGCTCGCCGCCACGGCCTTGCGCAGCTCGCGCACCGCGCGGTCGAGCTCGCCGCGCGCGAGAAACACCTCGCCCCGGAGCGCGTAGAGGTCGGCGAGCAGCCCCTCCTCGAGACGCCCCGACAGCGCCTGCCGCGCCGTCTTCAGGGCCGCCTCGTCCTCTCCGAGGCCGCGCTGCGCCAGCGCGAGGGCCGCGAGCACCTCCCCCTCGTCGGGGCGGAGCGCCCGGGCCGCCTCCAGCGCCACCCGCGCCTCGGCGAAGCGCCCCTGCCGGAGCAGCGCCAGCCCGAGCAGGAACGCCCCCCGCGGGTGCTCGGGGGCCTGCGCCACCACCTGCCGCAGGAGCTCCTCGGCGCGCGCGAGTTCCCCCGCCCCGAGCGCCGCCTGCCCCGCCTCGAGCGCGTCCTTGACCGCGTCCGGGGCCGCCAGCTCCTCCACCCACCCTTCGAGGCGCTGGCCCACCCGGTCCCAGAATCCCATCTCTCGACCATACCGCCTCGGCGCGCAGGGCGACATCTCCCGCGTAGCCGGGCAAAGATCCTCCGGCCGATCCCTCGAGCGAACGTGGTCATTCGAAGATCAGCGGATGGCCACGCCAGCATCCGGCCCAGCGGGCGGCAACCCTGCGCCGCCCCCCCGCACGGCCGCACCTCACGGAGCCTCCGGCCGCCCGGCCCGCCACGGGTCAATAGACCCCGCTCATGGCGGCCCGGATCGGCGCGACATGCGGGCACGCCGCGCGAACCGCCGACCGCATCCTGAAATTTCTTGGTGATACAAGCGTGGCATGGACTCGTGTCCCCAGCTCTACCCAGCTCTGCGCAGAGATCTCTCGCCGGCCCCCGCCTCGCGCAGTCCACGGAGCCTTCCCGGCCGAGCTCGCGAGGGGAGGCCGAGCGTTGCGGCACGTCCCCTGCACTCAAGGCGGCCAGGACCCACGTCCGCAAACGACGGAACACCCACGAGGGTCGACGCAGTCCCTCGGTCGCAAAGGAGAGCCCATGAGCCGTCACACCACGCGAGCAGGTCTTCTTCGGCTGCTCCTTCTGCCGCTCCTCCTGTCGAGCGCGGCGGTCTCCGCGCGTCAGCCCGTGCGGGGCACCCCCGTCGAGCGGGACATCGCCCGGCTCACCTCGTACGGCGGCGCCGCGTACGAAGTTCGAGGCGCGCTCACCGGTCAGGTCACGGGCTCCCAGCACATCCTGCAGCTCCGCGACAAGCGCGTGATGGTGGACTGCGGCATGTTCCAGGGCAAAGGCGCCGCCGAGAAGAACGGCATCCTACGCCCCGACGCCCACACGGTTGACGCCGTGGTGCTCACGCACGCCCACATCGATCACTGTGGAATGCTCCCCCTGCTGGTGAAGAACGGCTATCGCGGGCAGATTCACATGACGCCCGCCACGGCGGAGCTGGCGAAGGCCATCCTGCTCGACTCGGCGAAGATTCAGGAGATGAACGCCGATCGCGCCAAGAAGACCAACGTCAAGTACAGCCTGCGCGAGGGCCAGCGCGGTTGGCGCCCCGAGGTCCCGATGTACACGACGGCCGACGTCGAGTCGACGGTTGGACGCTTCGTGACCCATCCCTACGGGCAGACCTTCAGCCCGGTCGAGGGGATCTCGACGCACCTTGTGGACGCAGGGCATCTCCTCGGCTCGGCCTCGGCCATCATGGACATGTCGATCAACGGTCGGGCGCGCCGCATGGTCTTCGGGGGCGACCTGGGTCGCCGCAACTCGGGCATCCTGAACGACCCGACGGTCCCGGCCCGCGCCGACTACGTCGTGATGGAGGCCACCTACGGCGGTCGCGTGCACGCCGCCCCGGAGAACGTGAAGACCCAGCTGCTGGCCGAGATCCAGGCGACCTTCGCCCGCGGCGGCAACCTGGTCATTCCGGCCTTCGCGCAGGGGCGCACGCAGGAGCTCCTCTACGCGCTCAAGCAGCTCTCCGCTGAAGGACGGCTGACCCACAACGGCCAGCCGGTCAAGGTCTTCGTGGACTCGCCGCTCGCCATCTCGGTCACCGAGGCCTTCCGCCGCAACATCGGCATCTGCAACGCCAACGTGCGGTCCTTCGCCGAGCGCAACGGCAACCCCTTCGAGTTCAACGGGCTGACCTTCTCGCGCACGGCCGACGACAGCAAGGCCATCGCCAACGTCCAGGGGCCGAAGATCATCATCGCCGCCTCCGGCATGTGCGACAACGGCCGCATCGTGCACCACCTCAAGAACAACCTCGGCAACCCGAACAACACGATCCTGCTCGCCGGCTACCAGAGCCCCTGGAGCCTGGGCGGCCAGCTCACGGCCGAGCAGCGCCCCCGCTCGATCAAGATCTTCGGTCAGCAGGTCCCCGTGCAGGCCAAGATCGAGCGCATCGGCGGCATCTCGGCCCACGCCGACCAGCGCGACCTGCTCTGGTGGAGCGGCTCGCTCGGCGAGCAGGTCAGCCGCTTCTTCCTCGTGCACGGCGACACCGATCAGCTCCAGGCGCTGAAGGGCGCGCTCACCGGCCAGCAGGGTCGTCGTAACGTGACGATCAACACCGAGGGCGCGACGTACGACCTGGACTAGAGACACCCCCTAGGGAAGCCTCGCCCCGCTACGCGCCCCCGCCCTCGTCGCTCCACACACTGCCACGTAGCCGCTCGAGCTCCGCCCCAATCACCACGAGGCGTGCATCCTGCGCCGCGAGCGCCCCCTGCGCCTCCTCGGCGGAGGCCTCGCGCACGCGCCGCTCGGCCAGCGCCTGGTCCAGCACCTCCGAGATGTTCTTGTAGAGCGCGTCCCCCGCGTTCTCGACGAAGGCGGTGAGGCGCTCGGCGAACTGGTCCACGATCTCCTCGAAGCGGGGCCGGATCGTCTCGGCGCCGCGGCGAATCACCTCGGGCCCGTGCTGCTTCGCCTGGGCCTTGATCTGCGCCCCCACCTTCTCGCGCAGCACCACGGCCAGGATCGGTGCGGCGATGGTCAAAAGCCCGCCGACGAAGGTGTTCATGAAGAGAAAGATCGTGGTGCCCAGCGCCCCGAGGGCGAAGACCCCCGCGTCGTACTTGAGCGTGTCCACCTCCAGCTCCACGCGCACCTCACCCGGACCGAAGCGCCCCGCCACCGCCTCGAGCACGGCGTGCACGTTCTCGTTCGTGACCTGGATGATCTCCTCGGCCAGCTTCTCGAGCAGCTCGGCCGCCTTGTCCCCCTCCTGCTCGGCCCACTCCTTGAACTTGTCCTGCAGGAAGAACTGGAGGTAGCGCTTCACGTCGGTGGCCTCGACGGCGTCGATCGCCGCGGGCAGCGCCTCGGAGAAGGCCTCGGCGAAGAGGCGCAGGTCGTGACGGATCGTGGCCTTCACCGCCTCGGTCTCGTGCCCGATCCGCTCGAGCGCCTCGGAGAGCGTCTGGCGCGAGCCCTCGAGCTGACGCCGCACCTGCGACACGCGCTCGGTGAGCTCCTCGACGGAGAGCTCGAGCGTGCCGCGCTTGAGCCCCACGCTCGAGCGCAGGTAGGCGAGCGTGCGCTCCGCGTCGGCGAGCGCGTTGTCGAGGAGGATCTTGCCCCGCTCCTCGTGCAGGTGGCGCTGGAGGAAGGCGAGGAGCGGCTCCATCCCGCTCGCCTCGCGCTCCCCTTGCAGGTAGCGGCGCGCGCTGGCCGTGAAGATCACCGGGTCCTCGACGAGCGCGGCCAGGTGCTGCCGCGCGAAGTTGAGCGTCTCCTCGGCCTCCTCGGGCGAGAGCAGGTCCACCTTGCCGATCACGAAGAGCAGCTTGTCGCGCGTGCGGCGGAGGAGCCTCTGCTGGATGAAGGCCCTCTCGCTCTGCTTGAGCACCTGCGTACCGTCGAGGAGGAAGATCACGGCGTCGGCGCGCGGGATATAGCTGTAGGTGATCTCGGCCCGCGCCTCGTTGATGTCGTTGACCCCCGGCGTGTCGACGAGCGTGATCTTGTCGCGCAGGAGGTCCGCCGGAAAGCCGAGCTCCACGTAGCGAATCTCGGCGGCGTGCTCCCCTTCGAGCGTGACGTAGTCGGCGAGCTCCGCGAGGGGGATCTCCTTGGCCGTCCCGTCCCGCAGCACGGCGCGCACGCGCGGCGCCTCGGCCCAGACGATGTGATTGATCGTGGCCGTGGTGGGGGTGATCCCGACCGGCAGGATGCCCTCGCCGAGGAGGGCGTTCACGAAGGTGCTCTTGCCGTGGTTGAACTCCCCGAGCACGACCAGGTTGAAGCGCCCCTCGGCGAGCTTCGGGATGCGGACCCCCACGAGCTCGAGCTCGAGCGAGCGCATGCCGAGCTCGGCCGCCGCCTCGGCGAGCTGCCTGAGGGTCGCGCCGATCTGCTCCTGCCGCTGCCGATAGGCCTCTAGCATGGGGCCTCCTTTACGCGGGGCAGCATAGCGCAGCGGACTGCTGCTGCGGACACTCTGCGGCCTCTCGACCCCGGACCGGCCGCTGGGCCAGCCGCCAGGCCTCGGCCAAGCCCGCGTAATCACGATCCCGGCGCGGGCCGGATCCGCGTCCGCGAAGGCACGAGGCGTGCACTAGGGTCCTCCGACGGAAACCACCGGAGTCCCTCGATGCGCCTTCTCCCCTCTCGCTCTCTCGCGCTGGCCGCACTCCTTCTCGTCCCCGGCCTGGCCCGGGCTACCCCGGCCTCGCAGGCCGAGTCGGCGCAGACGCGGCAGCTCCGCAGCGCCGTCCAGGAGCTCAAGGCGGTGAACCGCTCGCTCCAGTCGGCGGTGGACCGCGGCGGTCAGCTCGGGCGCGCGGAGGTGGTGTGGAACCCCTTCGTGCGCGGGCTGCATCGGGTGAGCCTCTGGTCGCTCATCGGCGCCGGTCGCACGCTCGACCGCGCGGCGCGGCGCATCGCAGAGCTCGACAAGGGGGTCAAGCAGGCCGAGAGCGGCCTGTGGGCCGAGCTCACGGCCGAGGCCCAGAAACTGAGCACGGCCTACCACAAAGCCGAGAACGTGCTCTACGTGCACGAGCGGCCGTTGCTCATCTTCAAGGACCGCAGGTCCGAGTACTACGGCATCCCGGGCACCCTGCAGAACGCCTGGAGCACCTTCCTGAAGGCCGAGCAGGCCCAGGGCCTCAACCGCGCGACGAAGTAGCTTCCCGGCGACGACGTAGCTTCCCGCGCCACGAGGTAGCCTCCCGCGCGCCTCGACGGCTCCCCCGCTACTTGCCCGCCTTGCGCCCGCCGAAGACGCTCACGAGCTTGCCCACGGCGGCGTCGCACGCGTCGAGACTCTGCCCCTCGCCCTCGGTGAGCGCCTCGCCGGCGGCCTTGCGGAAGTAGTGCGTCGCGGCGAAGAGCTTGAGCGCGGCGACCCGCTTCGGCAGGTAGGGGTGGCTCTGCAGGAGCTCCGCCATGCGCCCCGGGCCCTGCCGGCTCTCGTCGAGCTGCTTCAGGTACTCGTCGACGTTCACCTGCTCGGCCAGCTTCTGGCTGCCAAGGGCGAGCTTGACCAGCGCCGAGACGCCCGGCTCGAGCGCCCCCACGCAGAGCAGGCCCGCGCGGTCGCAGGTGAGCTCGGCGCGGCGGGCCCAGCTCTGCAGCGCCAGCACGGCGGGCTTCACGATCCAGCGCAGAAAGACGTTCGCCGCGTAGGTCAGATAATAGAGGGTGGTCATGTAGACCACGTGGTTGTTCTGGATGTGGCCGCACTCGTGCCCGAGCACGAAGGCCAGCTCCTCGCGGCTCAGATGGTCCACGAGCACGCCGTTCAGCACGATGTACGCGTCGTCCTCGGTGCCGAAGGTGTGCGCGTTCAGCGTTCCGACCTCGGGGGCGACGTAGACCGTGGGGACGGCGATCTGCAGCTTCTCGGCGCAGGCCACGGTCAAGGCGTAGAGCTCCGGGAACTGCTTGTCCGTCACCTTCACCGCGCTGCCCAGGATCTGGCTCTTGGCCAGGTTCTTCCAGAGCCTGACCGAGGCCTCGGTGGCGAGCTTCACGGGGGTGACCCGGCCCAGGGTGCGCAGCACGCGATGGTCCCCCGGGTAGGCGTAGGCCGACCCGCTGCGCATCGTGGATTCCTCGGCCCCCTTGCGCTGGGCCACGTACTCGGCGAAGTCGAAGCTGATTTCCGGCATAGGACGGAGGCTAGCGCAAACCGCGCTCGTAGACCACGCCACCCGACAGACCCCTTCGCGGCGCCAGCATTACCATGGTAATATACTCAGCATGAAGACAGCCAGCTCGCGCGTCACCTCTCAGGGTCAGGTCTCGGTCCCGGCCGAGGTAAGGCGGCAGCTCGGGATGGGGCCCGGAGCGGTTCTCGAATGGGAGGTTGAAGGGGACCACGCCGTCGTGCGGCGCGTGGGGTCCTTCAGCTCCACGGAGATTCACGAGGCGATCTTCGACGAGCCCCCTGCGCGCCGCTCGCTCGAGGAGCTCGAGGAAGGCCTACGCAAGAGCATCAGGAGGCGCCATGCGCGCCATTGACACGAACGTCCTCGTGCGACTCCTGGTGCGCGACGACCCGAAGCAGGTCGCTGCGGCCGAGGCCTACGTCGCGGGCGGCGCCTGGGTCTCGCTCCTCGCGCTCGTCGAGACCGTTTGGGTGCTGGACGCCGTCTACGAGCTCAAACCCCGGAGTCTCGCCGCGGCCCTCGAAATGCTCCTCGATCACCAGTCTCTGGCGATTCAGGACGGCGAGCTCGTCGCCGCGGCCCTCGCCGCCTTTCGAGCGCACCCCAAGGTCGGCTTCTCCGACTGCGTCATGGTCGAGCTCGCCCGCCGCGCCGGCCACCTGCCACTGGGTACCTTCGACCGCGCGCTCGCCAAGCTCGACGGGGCCGAGAAGGTCTGACCCGCCCACCCCAAGCTCGTGCCCCGACGGAGGTGCAGGGGTCTACCGTCTCCAGCACGGCGGCCGGCGGCCCCGCGCGCATCACACGCCTGAGCCTGCCCCGGTTCACGCAGCTCACCGGCGGGGCGAAATACGGCCGCTTCGTCAGCACCGCCCCGGACGCGCGTCGCTTCGGAGCTCGCCAAGCAGGCCGGGCAGTTCCTCGCCCTCTACACCGGACGCCAGCGACCGATCACCTTCGACCCGAAGGTCGATACGTCGACGGGAAACACGAACGGAACCTCTCGGCGATGATCAACGACAGCGCCCACGGCCACAACGTCTTCGAGCTCTCGGTGATGACGCCCAAGGGCTGGGTCTGGGTGATCCTCGCCGGCCGCGCGCTCGTCCCCGGCGAGCCGCTGAGCCTCGACTACGACAGCAACTACGGGAAGGACGGCAAGCACGGCCAGCGCGGAGATCTCAGCGCCGAACCCCTCAGTCCCGTGAAGCTGCGCTGACCCGCCGCGGGATCTACGGCGCGGGCGGCGCAGGAACCGGCGGCGCGGGCTCGAGCGCGCGCTTGACCGCAGCGACCCCGGCCTCGAGCCAGCCGGCCAGCATCGGCTGCGGCACCTTGTACCTGCGCGCGGCCTCGTTGAGCGTGAGCTCCTCGCGCAGGAGCTCGAGCACGACCTTCTGCTTGGCCCCCGCGGTCCAGCGCGCGACCGGCCGATCGTTCGACGGCGCGAGTCCCTCGAGACGGGTCCGCACCTCCTCGGGCAGGGCCCAGCGCGGCACCGCCACGGTGGCCCCGTACTGCCGGAAATAGTCGTCGTACATGTGGAAGTGACCGCGATCCCCCGCCTCCGGCCCCCAGCTGTTGTCCACCTTCCACTTGGTCACCCCGCCCCCCGCGCCCGCCGGGTCGTAGCCCGTGATCACCATGGCGTGGTTCGCGAGCCCGAGGCCCGCCCGCAGGCGCGTGCGCTTGGCGAATTTCTCCTCGGGGACGAAGGCGCCGTAGTTGAACGCCGCGAGGCTCAAGATCCCCTTGGCCTCCCTGGGCACGCCCGCCTCGGGGACCCGGTGCGGGTTCGCCCCGCTCACGTTGATCGAGAAGCTCACCGCCTCGCCCCCGTCGAGCGTGCGGCGCGTGGCGCGCGCGATGACCTCCGCGCTCACGTTGTAGAGGTCCAGCTCGAGCCCCCCCTCGGCCACGTCATACCGATAGCGCCGGTTGAAGCCCATGCGCGGGTTGTTCGAGAGCAGGACGTAGTCCAGGTCGGCCGGCTTCAGTCCGAGATACTCCGTGACGAACGACTTTGGCGTATAGCGTTTACCGTAATAGGTAAACTCCTGGGGCGGCTCGCCGAGCGTGGTCTTGAGGAGCGCGTCGATCTGCCCCCCGGCGCGCTTCATCACCTCGAGCCGCGCCGCGTGCCGGTCCTCGCGATCGCTCTCGTTGATCGCTCCGATCTCCTGGTACGCCGCGGCCACCACGCGCTTGAGCTGCCCCAAGACGACGCCATAGTCCTCGTCGGAGCGCGCGCCGTCTCGGGTGGTCGGCATGACCTGCTCCGGCACCAGGCCGTAGCGCCGCACCAGCTCCACCCCGAGCGGATACCAGCCCCCCTCGCCCAGGTTCTCGTTCACGTAATCCGCGCCGGTCACCCCTTCGCGCACCGCCACGCGCGCGAGCATGCGGCGGGCGCGGCTCCGAAGCGCATAGTAGTTCACGAAGGAGGGGCTGAGGTGCAGCGCCCGGCGGCTGCCCTTCGCGTAGAGCTTGCTGCGCAGCACGTGCTCGAAGGAGAAGATCCAGCAGCGTCCGCTGCCGGCCTGGTCGCGGGCCCGGTGCCGCGTCCCCTCGAGGGGGATCTCGCAGGCGTAGGTCGGTCGATGCTGCGCGAGAAAGTCGCGCCGGAAGGCCACCGCCTTCACCCCGTGCCGCTGGACCGCTGCGGCCTTCTCGGCCTCAGTCCAGGCGAAGCGCACGCGATCGGCGGGCAGCTCTTCGCGGGCCGCGACCACCGGCGTGGGCCGGCGCGCGGACGCCGCCGAGGAGACAAATCCAAGCGCGAAAAGCGCGAAGAGGAGGGCTCGCTTCATCGCGCCACCTCCTCGAGCTCGGGCGCCGGCGCCTTACGGAGCGCCCCCCGCAGGGCCCGCCTCGCCGCGTCGACCCAGCCGGTCACTACCTCCGGCGCGAGCCCCGTGCGCTTCGCGGCCTTCACCGCGGTGGTATCGCCGCCCAGCACCCGGAGCGCGATCCCGGCGCGCTGGTCGGCGGTGTAGGCCTCGGCCGGGCGCGGCGCAGGCTCGGGCGCCGCCTCGGGGCGGACCTGCCACGCGGCGAAGAGCTCCTCGGGCACCGCCGTGCGCGGCACCGTCACCGTGCCCGCGTAGTGGGCGAGAAAGTCCGGATAGAGGTGAAAGACGCCCCGGTCCCCGACGGACTCGCCCCAGCTCCCGAGCGCCTTCCACTTGCGGACGCCGCCCGTCGCGCGATCCGGGTCGTAGCCCGTGACGGCCACCGCGTCCTCGGGGAGCGAGAGCTCGGCCGCCTTGCGATCGGCCGCGGTGAAGCGCGGCAGCGGCACCAGGGCGTCGTAGTTGAAGGCCTCCAGGCTCAGGATGCCCCGCGCCGCGGGCGTGGTGCCGCGTCCTTCGGCCGCACGGTGCGGCAGGCCGCGCTGCAGGTTCGTGGTGACGTAGACCGCCTGCCCCTGGTCCACCGTGCGCCGCATCAGCCGCGCGAGCGTCTCCGGCGCCACGTTGTAGAAGGTGCTGGTGAGCCAGTCGAAGCGCCGGTCGTAGGGGAGATCGGGACTCGAGATGAGCGTGACCTGCTCGAGCGCGGCGCCGGTGAGACCGAGCACCTGGTCGGCGTAGCTCCTCGGCGTGTGCTCCACGCCGGCCACGCGGAAGGTGGCGGGGGGGCGGCCGAGACTCGTGCCGAGGAGGCGCTCGAGCTTCTCGGCGTAGGCGAGCCGCACCGCCTTCTTCTGTTCCTCGCGGAGCTGCTTCTCGCCCTCGCCGTCTCCCTTCACCCGCAGGTTGATGCGCTCGTACTCGCGAAAGGCTCCGGAGAGGAGCTGCGCCAGCTGCTGGTGCAGGACCCCGAGCCGCCCCGGTCCTGCGATGGTGACCCCGTCGCGGGTCTGGGGCATCGCGCTCTCGGGGACGAGGCCGTGCTGCTTCACGATCGCCACCACCGTATCGAGGCCGCCGCCCCCCTTCTCGAGCCGCGCCTTGGCCGCCGCCAGATTCAAGCGGCCCTCGGCGGTGGAGCCGACGGCCAGAATGGCCTGCGTGCGGGACTTGAGGAGCTCGTAGGTCACGAAGTTGGCGCTGAGCGGGTCGGGGGCGCGTCCCGTGCGCGCCGCCACCTGGCTCCCGAGAACCGCGAAGGCGGAATAGATCCACGAGCGGTCCCCTAGCTTGTGCCCCTGATCGGGCACCGCGCGGCGCAGCCGCTCGAGGGGGATCTCCACCGCGTAGTCCCGGGTGTGACGGGCCACGAAGGCCGGGTCGAGCGCCGCCTCGCGCAGGCCTTGCTGGCGCACCTCGGCGCGTCGTGTCGCGTCGAGCCGCGCGAGGTCGGTCTTCGGCCGCGGCGGTTCCGGGCGGGGCAGCAGCACCCGTCGCGCCCCGAAGCCGCGGAGCTGGGGCGCGGTGCCGCGCTTGAACTGGGCTGGACGCGGCTCGGCCCCAAGGGGGCCCGCACCGAACAGCCAGACGAGGACGAGCCAGGGGAGCACACGGCGGGAGCGCTGCATCGAGGGGTACGGAGTACCAACTCCCGTGCCACGCGCCGCGGGCGCAAACCCGAGGGATCTTCACGTCGCCCTCGGAGCGCGCCTTCGGTTTCCATGCGGATCGCGTCGGGGTCTCGCGAAATCGAAGGCCCGGCGCCGAGGCGAGCCAGGCGCTCGGCTACCCCTTCACACCCCGCAGAGCCCTCCGCCCCGTTCGCCGCACTCGAGGGCGTAGGCGCGGGCCAGAAAGGACACCAGCACCTGCCCCGCGTCCTCGGGGCTCTTGCCGAAGACCACCACGCCGTCCTCGTGCCCCCCCATGGCCAGGATGCGCAGCTCGGCCAGAGGGGAGCTCCGATGCAGGCGCTCCACCTCGCTCGCCATCTCGGGAGTGCCGTAGGCCACGCGCGGATCGCTCGTCGGCAAGCGTAGCGCCTTGGCCCGGCGCCAGATGGTCGGGCTGTGCCCGTGCAGCACGCAGCGAACGTGCGGCCCGAGGTCGTAGATCGCCCCGTGGGTCATGGACTCCGACGAGGGGGCGATGGGGCCGTGGCTCTCCACCGCGTTGCGGCGGTAGTCGTAGCGCTCGACCACGCAGAACTCGCCGAGCGAGACGCAGGCGCAGCCCCCCGTCTGCGTCCCGGTGATGAGGAAGCTGCGTTGCCCCCGGGGTGCCGACGGCGGACCGACGCGCGCGCTCACGTTGCCGTAGCCCGCGCCGTCGTAGAGCGTCGGGTCCTGCCCCACCAGGCGCGTCTTGGCCAGCACCTCTCGCCACGCGATGAGCGTGCAGGCCAGCTCGCCGTAGCGCGCCGCTTCCAGCTCCGCGGCGCGGTGCCGCGCTGCAAACTTGATGACGCCTTCGGTGCGCTCCATGGTCTCGGGCTAGAAGGTCCGTGGCAGGTCGTTGCGAGCATTGAAGGGGGAGGCGCCCTCGATCACGATGGCCCGGCGATTGGTCCGCGCTACCTTCGCGCTCCCTCCGGGTGCGACCCACCCATGCCACGCATCCTCGAGCTGCCCGTGGGTCATGACCGTGTACTTGCCCTGCTTGGCCGAGGGGTCCATGACCCAGACGTAGTCCTTGTTCACTGCCACCACCACGACGTAGTGGTTCTTGCCCGACCGGCCGTCCTTCTTCGCCGGCTCGCCCAGCTCGAGGAGCACGGTCTTGCCGCCGAGCACGAGCCCCTCCAGGGAGTTGTGCACGGCCATCGCCCTCTCCGCGGGCGGGAGGCGCTTCTCGTGCGGCCGCAGGACGACGTTCAGCCCCGTGGCGAGGTGCGCCAGCAGTCCCTGATTGCGCGCGAAGTCCATCATCACGGACCGCAGGTCGCCGCCCTTGCCCGACTTCGTCTGGACGCGCAGCTCGCGGTCGAGCTGGGTCAACCGTCCCGGGTAGGCCCTCCAGTAGTAGAGCGCCGCGAGGAGCGCCGCGGGCCCGGACCCGTCCTGGTGCAGCTCGCTGTAGGCGGGCACGTGCAGGTAGCGGGAGGGCATCTGGTACTTCGCATCGGTCCGCTGACTGGGCCGCGAGAGGTCGTTCCCCCAGACCACGAGGTCCCGACGGGGGTTCATCAGCTTGCCGCCCTCCACGTAGAGGGCCATGGCATTCGACGTCCGCGCTCCGAGCTTGGCGAAGATCTCCTGGCCCGCGCGCACCGGCCGGTCACCGTCAAAGGAGCGACGCTGACCCACCTTCACGCTCCCCTGCTTGATCATGTCCCGCGCGTAGCGTTCGAAGGCCAGCGGCGCCCTGCCGTGGAGGAACTTGGCCAGCGAGAAGCCCGTCTCCTCGGGCCTCACCACGTAGCGCGTGGCTGGCCCGTCTCCCTCGTTGTAGTTCACCCAGGTCTTCCAGCGCGCGCTGAACTCGCTGAGAGGGATCTTCGTCTCCACGCCCGAAGCGGGGTCCATGAAATAGGCATACCCCTTGGTGTCGTTCTCGTCCCGCTTGGGGTCCATCGCGACGAGCACCATCCAGTGACCCTGGTCCATCCCCTTGTCGTACCAGGTCCGCTTCGCAGCCAAGGGGGAGGGAAAGGCGTTGATCGGCACGAGCACCGACTTCCCCCGCCGCAGCGCCCTGCGAAGGTCGGCGTTCGTCTGGTTCTCTCCCCAGCCTGCCTGGAGGCCGTGCGCCCTGAAGGCCGCTATGAGGTCGTTGGTCTCGGTGCCGACCGCCGCGCTCGTCCGGGTCATCCGGTTCAGCGCGAGCTCGGTCCCCACGTAGACCTGCCGCCCGTAGAGCACGGCGAGCGCCGCGGCGCGCCCGCAGCTCGAGTTGGTGATCTGCCGGTGCTGGGGCAGAAACTGCGCGCTCCGCGGAAGCCCCTTGCGTCCGTGGGGATCCGAGCCGAAGGGAGTGGCCGCGCTGGCCCAGGTGCTCCAGCCACAGAGGAGAAGCGCTACTGCCCGCAGGGTTCGCATCGCGACGAGTTGCACGTGGGATTCTCCGCCTCGGGGAAAGTGCACACCCCAGGCCAAGTCCCTTCGTCGCAATTCTCGTGACTTGGCTGCTCCGCCGGGGCTTGCCGGGTGGCAGGACGCGCCGCTACCGGGAGGGGCGAGTGGCCACCCCGCCTTACTTGCTCTTGGTGAAGGCCACCCAGTCGGTCTTCTGGAGGGTGGACGGCGCGCCCTTCATCCCCGCGCGGTAGTGCGCCTGGGTCGCGGGGTTGAAGCCCGTATAGCTCACGGCCCCGCCCACCTGGCTCATCCCCGTCGGCAGGCCCACGAGCGAGGCGCCGAGGCCCACGTAGTCCACCACGGCCCCCGACGGATTGCGCAGGATCACCGCGTTCGAGGCTGTGGGCACGCCGTCGTAGAACGGGATGTTCGCGTTCGTGTTCACGTCGCTCCCCGTGCCGTCCTGGAACTCCACCACGGCGAAGGTCGTCCCGGTGGGCACGAGGCGCGACGGCAAGGTGAAGGTCACCGTGGCCGTGCCGTGAAACTCGAGCTGGTAGCCCGAAACGTTGCGCAGGTCGGGCGAAGCGTTCCGGAGCACCACGTAGTCGGGCGTCCCCGGGTAGACCTCGTGGATCACGATCGAGCGCGTGGCGCTCTGGCAGGGCGCCTTCTTCGCGCAGGCCACGAGGTCCACGCAGTCGATGCGCCCGTTCCCGTCGTCGTCCTTGGCGTTGTCGCAGACCTCTCCGACGGGACCCGTGTCCGGGACGCGGCTGTCCGGCACCCGGGCATCGGGGACCCGGCTATCGGGGCGCCTCGCATCGGGGGTGGGTCTGGCGTCCGCGGGGGGTCGCCCGTCGGCCACGCGCTGGTCGCGACGCAGCCCGTCGGCCGGCGCGGCATCGGTCACCGGGCCGTCTCCCGCGGCTCCGTCCGCGCCCGCCGCGTCGTCGCTGCCGTCGGCCCCCTGCGCGTCCACCAGCGCATCGCCCGCCGCGTCGTCCAGGCCGCCGTCTTGGTCCCGAAGCTTGGCCCCCGCGCAGCCCGCAAGGGCGAACACACCCGCGAGCGCGAACGCGGCCGCCCAGGTGCCCACGATCCGAGAGGGAAGAACAGCCCGCATGCCTCGCCTGGCATATCGGCGCCGGAGATCCGGGTCAAGGTCTTTCCGACCCTGGCCCCTCCCCGGTCCGCTGCCGCGGCGGGCCCTACGGTTTGGCCACCCCGAAGTGGAAGTTGGGCAGCCCCGCCATGCCGACGGTCTTCATGACCTTGGTGATCACGTCGGTCTTCAGCCGCTTGTCAGCCAGGATCAGCACCGCCGACTTCTTCTTCGGATCGTTCGCCAGCTTCACGAAGCGCAGGATGCGGTTGTAGAGCGGCACGATCTTGTTCCCCGAGAGCTCGCTGTCCGGGATCGTGCCGTTCTTCAGGAACATCACGTGCGAGTCCTGAACCTTGAGCTCCTTGAGCGAGATGACGACCGAAACGGTGACCTCGAGCGCCTTCTCCGAGCTCGAGGCCGGCAGCGTCAGGCCCTTGGCCTCCTCGAGCATGGTGGACTGCGACTTGTACCCGAGCAGGAGGAAGAAGAGGAGCGCCGTAAGGATATCGATCATCGGGATGAGGTTGACGAAGACCTCGTGTTCCTCGTGCGGTTCCTTGATCATCGGCTCACTTCACGATCGTGCTGACCACGGCGGCCGGAAAGAGCGGAACCTTGTAGCTGCGGCGATTCAGGATCGTCACCTTCTCCCGTGAAGCGTCCATCACCTGGACCAGCGTGTCGTAGTCGATCTCCGGGTCGGGAGTGATGATCACGTTCTCCGACTCCTGGTACTGCCGCTTCACCGTGTAGAGGTACTCGTTGAGAGCCTTGTAGTCGTAGCCGTCCTTGGTGGCCGGGAAGGTCTTCTTGAGCTTGGCCAGCTCCGCCTCGGAGAGACGGTCGTGGCTGGCGGAAGCGACGATCTCCTTCTTGGTGATCGACAGCCCCATCGTGATCTTGACCTTGCCCGTCTGCGGCTCGGCCGAGCCCTCGCTCTGCACCGGGACGGTGGCGTTGATGAGGGCGATGATCACGGCGCCGAAGCTGATGAGGAGGAAGAAGAGCAAGCTGATGAGCACGTCGATCATCGGCGTGATGTTGATGTGGATGTCCCGCTCCTCCTCGAGGTGACCTCCACCCAATCCGCCGTGATGCGAGCCGAACATGCGGTCGTGTCCCTCGGCCGCCCTAGCTCGCCCGCTGCTGCTGCGCGGCGAGCTTCTTGTTCTTCTCCACGATGGCGTCCACGATCGTGTTCGTGGCGTGCTCCATCTTGGCCATCATCTTGTTCTGCTTGGAGTTGAGGATCACGTAGAAGAAGACCAGCGACACGGCCACCGCGAGGGCGAAGAAGGTGGCGCTGAAGGCGAGCGCGATACCGGTGGAGAGGGCGTCCTGGCGCTTGACCGCGTCGCCGCCGGCCATACCGGCGAAGGCGATGATAAGACCGCGAATCGTACCGAGCAGCCCGAGCATGGTGGAGATGTTCGAGAGGTGCGGCAGAGCCGGCACGCCGCGACGGAACTTCGGGATGACCTCGCTCGCGGTCACTTCGATGGCCCGACGGATGTCCTTCTCGGCCTTGTTGGCGCGAATGAGCCCCGACTTGAGGATCGTGGTCAGCGGGTGCACGCGGCCGTTGCAGTACTGAATGGCGCGAGAGTAGTTGTTGGCCTCGACCTGCTTGACGATGGCCTTCGTCAGCTCCTCCTCGGAGATGCGGTACTTGATCCAGTAGAGGTACGACTTGTTGATCGTCAGCCCGATGCCGAAGAGCGAGATGCCGAGGATGAGGTACATGAAGACCCCACCCTCGTGAAAAGTTCCGATGATATTGTCCATTCGAGATCTCCTCGTCGCTCGCGACGCTAGCGCCAGGCCGGGGTCTAGCTCCGCGAGCTCACGGTCGTGCTTTCGGTTCGATGATTCTCGCACGGCCCGAGTGCCGTCGCAAGCAGAGGGCCCGTCGGACGAGGCGGGGGAGGGCCCGTCGGGCAAGGTAGGGGGAGGTCAGCGGCGGGCGAGCTCGTCTGCGGCCTCGTCGGCGAGCCCCACGCGCTTGCGAAAGACGAGGAGCGCCAGCACGCCGACCAGCACGGCGAACCAGAGCGTGCACAGGCGGATGAGGAGCGTCGCGGCCCCGGCGGTGGCGGGCTTCAGCCCCGAGGTGTAGCCGAGGAGCGCGGTCATGCCCCCGTCGGTGAGTCCGAGCCCTCCGGGGGTGGGCAAGCCTCCGAGCGTGGTCGCGCTGTAGATGAAGGTCGCGACGAGCAGCGGCACGGTCACCGACGGAAAGCCGCCCAGGATGAGGAAGAAGCCCAGGCACTCGCAGAACCAGGCCACGACGGAGAGGAGCGACGCCACGAGGAGCGGGAGCGGGCGAAAGAGGGCCCAGGTCGCCTGGTAGAACTCCTCGAGCTTCGGCGCGACGCCCTTCAGCCCGGGGAGGCGGGCGAGCTGGCGCAAAAGGGCGAGCGAGAGGCGACGGGAGCTCACGACCGCGAGGAAGACGAGGACCATCGTCGCGACGAGGAGCAGCGCCGTCTGCCCGACGCGGAAGGTGAAGAAGCCCGTCAGCATGAGGAGCACCAGCGCCACGAGGTCCGTGATGCGCTCGGCCATCACGATCGGCGCGCTCCGCGTCATCGGCACCCCGGAGGCGGTCCGCAAGAGGTACGCCTTGAGGAGCTCGCCGATCTTCCCGGGGGTGACCACCATGCTGAGACCGCCGAGGAAGATGGTCAGGTTGATGGCGGGCGGCACGCGCAGGTCGAGCACGCGCAGGTAGAGCGACCACTTGGCGTAGCGCAGGAGGTAGTTCGTGAAGGTCAGCGCGAGCACGGGGAGCAGCCGCCAGAGGGCGAAGGTGGCGAGCGAGGCGGCGAGGTCCCGCACCCCGAGGTAGACCGCGAGCCCGGCGTAGACCCCGACCCCGAGGATGATCCCGAGGAGCAGACGGCGGAGGAGCTTCTTCATCGATCGCGCGGTTCCTTCGCGTGCCACCTATCGACGGAAACGCTCGGCATGTCAAGGAGCTTGACAGTCAGGCGGCCTCTCCCCTAGCTTCGAACGAGGTTCCATCTCCTAGCCTGAGGAAGGTCGTGCATGTCCGAGGCACAGAAGCCGGTAGTGCTCGTCGCTGACGACGACCCCGAGATCTTGTCGCTGCTCTGCATCCGCCTCAAGCGAGCGGGTTACAAGGTGCTGGAGGCCACCGACGGTGAAGAGACGCTCGAAGCGGTGCGGGAGCACTTCCCGGACCTCGTGGTCCTGGACGTGATGATGCCCGGGAAGAACGGCTGGGAGGTGGCGCGCGAGCTGCGCCACGACGCCCGCTTCAAGAACATCGGCATCGTGATGCTCACGGCCATCGGCGAGAAGATCAACGAGATGACCTCGCCGCTCTACGGTGCCGACGAGTACGTCGACAAGCCCTTCGAATTCGCCGACCTCGAGGCGAAGATCAAGTCGGTCCTCGCGAGCCGCGCGAAGTAGGTCCCCGCCGCGTAGTCGCTAATCAGCTTCTAGGATCAAACATGGTCGCATGGGCCGCGAGACGCCCGCCCGGCGAGGCGCGCGCGAGGAGCCTTCAGTCTTCGTCCTCGTCCTGGTGCCCAGGCCCCGAGCTGTTGAGGAGCGAGTAGGCCTTCTGGTAGGCCGCGTGCGACGCGGGCACCATGCGCAGAACCTGCGCCCAGAGCTGCCGCGCCTCGCCGGGCTTGCTCCCTTTGAGGGAGAGCCCCTTCGCCACGAGCTCTCCCGCGCGCTGCTCGAGGGCCTTGAGCACCTTGCCGAGCGACGGGTCGTGAGAGCCCGCCTGCCGTGCCGTCTTCACCGCCGCGTACGCCGCGGGGTACTGACCTCGCGCCAGCGCGGCGCTGGCCTGCGCTGCCGCGACGCGCCCGAGCTGCGCCTTGATCGTCCCCTGGTGCATCCCCTTCTGGATCTTGCGGTCGAGGAGCTGCGCCTCCTGCAGGTACTTCACCGCCTGAGAGGGGTCCTGTCCGAGGGCGCTCTGCGCGCGCATCATGACCTGCCCCACGCGCCGCACCGTCTCGGCCAGCGCCTCCACCGCGCTCCGCTTCTTCCCCTTCTGCCCCTGCGCCGCGTCCTTGAGCGCCTGGTAGGCCGGCCCCCATTGCGCCTTCTTGTAGAGCGCGAGCGCCGCCTTCACCTTGCCGCCCGAGGCCGCGGCCGAGCCGGCGCCTCCGTCCTCGGGCTCCTCCTCGGTCACTCGCGGTCTCGACGGGCCTCGGACCTTGGTCACCGGGGCCACGCGAACGGCGAGCTTCACCTTGCTCGCGCTCCGCGTCGAGGCGGGGTCGCCTCTGCGGCGCGCCACAGGCACCGTGGCCGCGGAGGGCGCGGGCTCCTCGGCCCCCGCGCCGCCGAGCCCGGCCAGCGCGGCACGCACCTTCGCGTGCGTGGGGCTGATGCGCCGCGCCTCGGCGAGCTTGGCCAGGGCCTCGGGCTTCTTTCCGGCGGCGGCGAGCGCGCGGCCGTCGGCCACGAGCTTGTCCACCTGCTGCTCGTCGGTGCGGAGCTTGAGCGAGCGCGCCTCCTCGGCGTAGGCCGAGCTCGACGAGACCCGCGAGAGCTGCTGCCGCGCCGCGGTGAAGTTCGCCGTGCGCAGCGCGGTCTGCGCGCGCTGCAGCGCCTCCTGCGCCAGCGCCTCGGCGGCCGCCTGATCGGCGTAGCGGCGGGCCTGATCGAAGCCCGGCGCCACCGCGAGCACCTTGAGGTACCCCACGCGCGCCTGCTCCCAGTTACGCGCCCGGAACTGCCGTGTCGCGTCCGCGAAGTGCTGGGCCGCGAGCTCGTCGGGACTCGCCGTGCGCGCGGCCGTCGTCAGATCCCGGTGACGCAGCTTCACCACGAGCACGACGACCAGCGTCACCACCACGACCGCCACCCCCGCGGCCACCGCGATGAGCACGGTGCGATTGAAAACGCGCGGCGTGGTCTGGGTGGTATGGGCCCGTCGCGCCTCGGGGGCCGACCGCTGGCGCTCCCCGTCGCGCGCCGCACCTGGCGTCGAAGGCGCGGAGGCGGCCGCCCCGCCGCCGGCCACGCGGAACGGCGCGGCGCCACCCGGGGGGTAGTGGAGCCGCAAGAGCGTATTGCCGAGCTCGAGCTGGTCCCCTTCCTTGAGGACCTGCGTCGCGGCGCGCTTGCCATTCACCAGCGTGCCGTTGCCGCTGCCGAGGTCGCGCAGGATCACCTCGTCGCCCTCGAAGCAGACGAGCGTGTGCTTGCGCGACACCGCGATGTCGGCGAGGACGATGTCGTTATCCACCCCGCGTCCGAGGCTGTTGTCCCCCGCCTTGAGGACGAACTCGCGCCCGCGGTTGTTGCCGCCGATGATCACCAGTCGGGGCTCGCGCACCGCCGACTGGTCGAACAGACCCACGTCTTCCCCGCGCTCGATCCGGGTGGGCGCGCTCTCGAGCGAGGCGCCTTCCTCCTCGTCCACCTCCGCCTCGTCGGGCTCGCCGAGCGCGGGCTCGGGCGCCAGGTCGCGCTCCGGGGCGGGCGCGCGGAGCGGCTCGGGCAAGGGACGTGAAACGGGCTTGCTCCGGGCCTGCGGCGGCGGAGCTTGCGGCGCGGGCGCCGGCGCGTCGGCCTCGCGTTCGCGTGCGGGGAGGGGCAGTCGCTTCACGGGGGCCACCGGGCGCGCGGCCAGCGCCTCCGCCACAGCGCGAGCCGCCTCGGAGGGCTCCTCGGCCTGGGCCCGGGCCGGTGCGCTGGCGTAAGGTGCCGTGCGGGGCGTCCCCTTCTTCCCTTCGAGCGTCGTCTCGACCAGGTGCGGCGCGAGGCCCTTCGTCTTGGCCACCGCTCCCGCCGCGGGGAACGACCGCGTGCGCCCCGGCAGGCTGTCGTCCTCGAGGTCGTCCCCGGCGAGGTCGAAGACCTCCTCGTCGCCGGTGCGTTCGTGCTCGCCCGTGGGCCGCTCCTCCACCGCCGCCTCCGCGCGCTCTCCTGCGGGCGTCTTGCCCCCGGGCGTCTTGCCCCCCGGACCGCTCAGGCGGCGCAGCATCTGCCGATCGACCAGCGTTCCCACGCCGTCGTTATCGTCGTCAGGCTCTCCCGCCTCGGGAGACGGCAGGTCTCGCCCGTCGGTGCGACTGGGCTGTGACATCTGCGAAATGGTAGCCCAACCCCCAGGGTCAGACAAGGATTGGGAACCTTTCACTTCTTGTCCCACCGGGTCGTGGACCGTGTTACAAGGCGCGCGCGAACGAAAACCCGAGGAGCACACCGATGAACCATATCGTCACGCAGAAGAGCTGGGGATGGATCGCCCTCGCCGCTGCCTGCCTCGCGGGCTGCAGCAAGACCGACCCGGGCACGGCCGACGGCGGCGCGACCGGCGATGGCGGCGCTACCGTCGATGCGGCGGCACTGGCCGACCGGGGAACGACGGCCGACCAGCGCGCGAGCGACGCTCCGCCCCCGAAGAAGCTGAAGGTGACGCAGCTCATCCCCACCGACGGCCCCGCGAACGGCGGCACCGGCGGGACGATCCCCGTCACGGCCATCGGCGAGGGTTTCGCCGCCGGGATCGCGGTCTACGTGGACGGCGGTCAGGAGATCATCACCACGGTCCAGGTCTCCTCGGCCACCTCGCTGCGCTTCAACCTGCCGAAGAACCCCTACGGCAAGCCGGACTACGACAAGCCGGCGAAGGTGACGATCCAGCTCCGCCTGGGCGGCTCGGCCTCGAACACGGTGGACTTCCAGTACACCGTCCCCGCCGCCGCCAGCGACGACTTCAAGGGGAGCGTGGTCACCTCCTCGGCCCGGGCCTTCCGCGATTTCAAGAGCGAGCCCTTCGAGGGCAAGATCTACGTCAAGGGCGTGACCGATACCACGACCGGCGCCGCCAAGGTCCGCGCCGAGGTGGGTTTCACCACCAAGGCCGGGGCGATCCCCGGGCAAGACCACAGCTACCGCTGGTCCGTGGCCACCTTCAGCAAGGACGACGGCCTCTACGACGTCTACACGGGCTCGGTGGTGCCGACGCTCGAGGGGACGGTCCAGATCGCCTACCGCTTCAGCCAGGACGACGGCCAGAGCTGGCTCTACGTGGACACCAAGGAAGACGACGGCAAGTTCCTCGCGGCCGACACGGCCAAGCTCACCGTGACCCTGCCCCCCGACGGGTTCTGCGTGGACAGCTCGAACTGCCTGATCCAGCGCTTCGCCGTGGTGTGCAAGGTCCACCCGACGGACTGGACCCAGAGCCGCTGCGTGCAGTGCCTCGAGGCCAAGGACTGCACCGCGAACACCGGCGCGCTCGGCCCGAAGTGCGACACCACCAAGAACATGTGCTTCTGCGAGGGGGCCGCGGACTGCGCGAGCAGCCCGAACGGCAAGACCTGCATCAAGGGGGCGAGCTACTGCGGCTGCACGGGCGACCCCGACTGCAAGTCGCCGCTCACCTGCGCGCAGGATCCGAAGACCAAGCTCCAGATGTGCATGAGTAACTAAGGGCCCGGTCACCTTGGCCGCGATCCATCCCGTCAGGCGGCGTCGCGCCTGCGCTCCGGTGCTCACAGCGCCACAAGGGACGCCTAGCGCCGGTCTCGTCGCCGGACTACTTCTGCTCGAGCGAGGAGAGCTGCAGTAGGAGCGTTCCTCCCCCATCCACCACCGAGAAGGTGTGCGGGTACTTCTTCGTGGCCAGGTCGGTGTACGGGAAGTTCGTCGGCGCGCGGTCGCCGCTGAGCGCACTCCCGGCTCCGTCGGTGACGGCGAACGTGACCTTGAGGGCGGGATCCCGCACTCCGTCGAGCTTCATCACCCGTAGCGTCTTGTCCTTGTCGGCCAGCTGCGGGCCGTCGAGCCAGCGAAAGGTATCGGCGCCGGTATAGTCCTCGACGTGCAGCACCGGGCTCTCCGAACCGGTGACGCTCTTCCCCCCGACGGAGAGCGAGAAGGCTCCGCCCCCCTGGTGCTCGTAGACGCCCCGTCTCGGGTCGTCGGGCGACTTGTCCGCGAGGCAGGGCCGGTAGGCCAGGGTCCCGGTAACGGCGCTCCCGCGCAGGGAGTCGTCGAACCCGAGGGGCGTCTTGCTGATCGTGACGGCGGTACCGGTGAACGCCAGGGTCACGGCAGCGCAGCTCGGGCTCGCGCCGTCCGGCCCCTGCTCGGCCCCGCGCGCGTCACGGGCCCGACCGGCATCGCCGACCCGGAGATCTGTCGTCGAGCCGCCGCTCGTGCAGGCGAGGCCGCAGCAGACGAGAGCCAGGAGTCCGTAGGCGCATCGCATCGTCATTCGCCGAGCGCTCCTCATTCGTCCAGGTCCGGCGTGAGGAGCGCGAACCAGCGTCGCGGCTGCTGCACCTTCTGCGCGGCGAGCCACTCCTCGGCCCCCCCGCAGAGGGCACGCCCTTCGTCTCCGCGGACCACCTGTCCGAGGCGGTGGCGCGCCGCCATGGCGTAGAAGCGCATGTCTGCCGCCTCGGCCTGTTCGATGGAGGTCTGGAACTGCGCCACCGCGCTCTCCGTATGGCCCCGCAGCGCCTCCGCGCACCCCGAGAGGAGCGAGGCGACCGGGTCGGTCCAGGGCATCTTCTCCTTGGCGATGCGCTTGATGTCGCGCTCCGCCGCGGCGAGGAGCTTCTCCCCCTTGTCCCCCGCGTCGCGGGCCAGAAAGAGCGCCGCGCAGGCCCGGAGCTCGTGCATGATCACCCGCACGAACTGGGCCCGCAGGAGCTGCGACGACGCGGCGGCGCTCCAGTGCTGCTGCACGCGCGCGTAGGCGCCCTGTCCCTCCCCGGCGTAGAAGTCGACGCGCGCCTGCGAGTAGAGCTCGAGGAAGTGCTGCACGTGGAAGCCTCGCCGCGACCACTGGCCGAAGGTCTCGGCGGTCTGCCGCCGCGCCGTGGCCACGTCGTCGTGCACGAGGTTGTAGAGGTTCAAGATCCCCGTGCTCAAGTTGGTCGCGAGGTAGAGATCTCCTCGGTGGAGCGCCGCCTGTCGCTGCCGTGGGATGCGCCGCGCCATCTCGCCGATCTCGCCCAGGAAGAAGAGCGACCAGAGCGAGTAGAGCGTCAGATTCGCGTGCTCCCAGGCCACGTCGGTGCACCGCTCGCGCAGCATGAGCTCCGCTTCCTGGGCCCCCGTGTGCGCCGCTCGCCAGCGTCCCTCGAGAAAGGCCACCACGCCGGCGCAGCCGGTGACCATCGCGTCCAGGTAGGGGTCGGTCTGCGTGGCGGAGATCTCGCTCGCGGTCCGGAGCAGCGACGCCGACCGCTTGGCCACCGGCCCTCCCACCGCGGCCACGAAACAGGCCTCGAGGAAGAGCGCCCGCGACACGCGAAAGGGCTCTCCCTGCTCGAGGGACATGAGCAGGCTCCGCGTCTGGAAGTCTGCGCCGCGCACGGTGTCCACCATGCTGAGCCCGGCCGAGACGGCCCAGCAGGTGTCGATGCGCGAGAGGTCGTGCTTCGAGAGCTCGCCAGCCGGCCGCGCCACGAACGACAGGCCCCGCAAGCGGAGCTGCGCGCGACGCATGACGAGCGAGGCCAGCGCCCCGCGCGGGCTCTGCGGCAGCTTCAGCCCCTCGCGCGCGAGCACCGCCTGGAGCACCGCCAGCCCCTCGTCGATGTGCCCGCTCCGGAGGTACTGCTCGGCGGCGCGTCGATGGAGGTCCATCGCGTCGTCCTCGGCGGTTCCCTCGGCGCCTGCGAGGTAGGCCTCGGCCGCCTCCGGACCTCGCCCCGCGCTCGAGAGGGCGTGGGCCATCAGCAGGCGCAGCTCTCGCGCCACCTCCTCGGTGTGCGGCTTGAGCTCGAGCGCCTGCCGGTAGAGGTGCGCGGCCCGGTCGAAGGCCAGGGCCTCGGTAGCTTGCTTGGCCGCGACGACCGCGTAATCCGCCGCGCGCGGTCCGTCGCCCGCCTCGCGCCAGTGGAAGGCCAGCGTCTCGGCGTCGCGCTGAGCGTCCGCCTCGAGGGCCAGGGCCAGCCGCCCGTGCCACGACTGCCGCGTGGGGGGATCGAGGTTCGCCACCACGGATTCGCGCACGCGGTCGTGGTAGGGCTCGATGCGGCTGCCGGCGCGCATCCCGCTCGTGCGCACGAGCTGCGCCACGCGCAAAAGCGAGATGAGGCGCATCAGCTCCGGGGGGTCGGCCGCGGCGGCCCGAGCGGCCACCTCCTGACGCAGAGGACCGCTGGCGATGGCCACGAGCTCGAGGAGCTGGCGCACCCTCGGCTCGAGCTCGCAGATCCGCGTCCAGAGCGCCTCTTCCAGCCGCAGCCGCCGAGGCTGTCCCTCGCGCGAGTGGCGGATGAGCTCGTCGATGAAGAGGGGATGCCCCCCCGCCTCGTGCGCGATGGCGGTGGAGGAGATCTGCGCCCCGCCGCTCACGTTCTGCAGCAAGAGCGACGCGAGCTCCTCGGCCTCCTCCTGCGGCAGCCCCGAGAGCTGCACCGTCCGGAGATCCGCCTTCAGTCCCCCGAAGAGGCGCATCGCCGCCGACACGCCTCCCACGCTGGTCTCAGAGCGCACCGTCGCGAGGAGGAGGAGCGCCGGCGCGTCGGGAGGCCGGAGCACCTCCGCGAGGAGCGCGAGGCTATCGGCGTCGGTCCACTGCATGTCGTCGATCGAGAGCACCAGCGGGCGCGCCGCCGCGAGGCGCACGAGGAGCTCGCGCAGCGCCACGAAGACGCGCTGCCGGAGCTCTTGCGGGTCGCGCACCTCGGCGTCGGTCCGCGGGGCCTTGCCGATCAGCCCCACGCTGCCCAGTACCGGGAAGACCTGGGCCAGCAGCGCCACGTGCGGCGGGAGGAGCGGCGCGAGCTCCGCCTCGGGCAGGCGGGCCAGAAAGCGGCTCAGCCCGTCCACGACGCGGTCGAAGGCCTTGTACGGCACCGACTCGCGTTCGTAGCAGCGCCCCTCGAGCGCCACCATCCCGGGCACGTTCACCAGGAGCTGGTCGAGGAAGTGCCGCACGAGCGCGCTCTTGCCGACACCGGACTCCCCTTGCACGCAGGCCACCACCGGGGCGCCGCGGCGCGCGTCGGTCGCCGCCTGCTCGAGCGCGTGGAGCTCGCTGTGCCGTCCGACGAAGAGGTGGTGCGGCCCGGAGAAGGATTCGCTCAGCGCCGCCACGGGGACGAGGCGCGCGCGATCCACGTCCGCCTCGACGTTCAGGCGGCGCAGGATCTCGGGGCCGTGCGGCCTGTCCCGGGGGTCGATGGCCAGAAGCTCGACGCAGAGGGCGTCGAGGTCGTCGGGGACCTCGGGGCAGAGCGCGCGCGGCGGCGCCGGGGCGAGGAGCTGCTTGCTGCGCAACAGGACCGCCGGCTCGCCGACGAAGGGGATCCTCCCGGTGAGCGTCTCGTAGAGGACCACGCCCATGCTGTACCAGTCGGCAGCAGGACCCACCGGCTTGACCATCGCCTGCTCGGGCGCCATGTACGCGAAGGTCCCGACGACGCGCGATTCGATCCAGCGCTCCTCGAGCTCCGCCACCAGCCCGAAGTCGAGCAGCACCACGCGCCCTTCGCGGGTGACGAGGATGTTCGAGGGCTTGATGTCCCGATGCACCTTCTGCGCCCGGTGCAGGGCGAAGATGCCGCGCGCCAGCTGGGCGAGTCCGCTGCGCAGCCGCTGTTCGTCGAAGCGTTCGGCGCCGATGTGCGCCTCGTCCACCGGCCAGCTCCCCATCGACCCCGTGGGGGCGTCGAGGTGCGTGGCGTGATCGTCCAGGGTGGCGTCCCCGAGCCCCTGGTCGGGCTGCGTCGAGCTCCCCCAGGCGATGGCCGACGATAGGTGCGTGCGCCCCCCTTCGCGCGGCACGCTCCGCACGTAGGTCAGGAAGTTCACGCCGTCCACGAGCTCCATGGTGAGGAGCCACTGGCCATCCACCTCGATCAGCTCGCCGAGGCTCACCAGGTTCGGGTGCTGCAGGTCCTGCAGCGCGCGGAACTCGTTCTTGAAGCGCAAGAGCGTGTCGCCCGCCATCTTGCGCAGGGTCTTGAGAGCCACGCGGGTGTTGCGCTCGCGGTCGTGCGCGGCGTACACGACACCCATGCCCCCTGCTCCCAGGCGGGAGAGGAGCTTGAAGCGGTCGGTCCCTTTGAATTCGAGCTCGGGGGTCGTCCCCGCGGCTCCGTGGTCCTGCACGCTGCCGTCGCTTGCGGTCTGATCGCCGCGATATTCACCATTTCAGCACAGCGAGGCGGAGCGCGCGAGCCCCATCCGCGCGTCGCCCGGCGACTGCGCACACCCGTCGACGGCCGATCCGCCGGCCAGGGAGTGGAACGCGCGGCAGGAGCAGCTGCCGCACGAGAAGGGCCCACGGCCTCCAACCGTCGAGAACCTCGACCTCGAGCGGTCGCCCGGGACGCCCGACCGCTGGCACACGCGCTGCAATGGCGTCGAAAGGCGACGAGCGTGGTGCGGCGCGCCCCCGGAACAGGCAACCCACTCCACGGGTCGGTCAGAGCTCGCGAGCAACGGCCGCGAGCCCCGTCGGTACGGCCTGCATCCCGACCATGGGGACCTGGACCCGCAGTGGCTCACATAGGCGGCTTCCGCCGGTGAAGAGGTCGGTGCGCTGCACCGGCCTCTTTTTTTTTCGGGCGCGCGCTTCGGACGGAGCTACGCGCGGTCCCGGCCGTATGATGCAGCGATGTCCGACCGCACCGCTCCGCGCGTCCCCTTCCCTCGCGTCTCCCTCCCTCGCGTCCTCCTCGGCCTCGGCGCGTCGCTCGTGGGCCTAGCCGTGGGCGTGGGCGGAGTCTCGGCCGTGGCGCCGCTCGCCCGGGTGCACCTCCTCGCACCGCCGGCGCCGCTCAAGGCCGGTTCGTCGGTGCCGCTCGTGGTGCAGAACGATATCGGTCTGCCGAAGCGGGTCCGGCGCGGCGTGACCGTCGAGCGCTGGACCGGCCGCGGCTGGGTCCCGCTCTCGCCCCCCGTAGCGCTCTACCTGCGCCCCGACTGCAAGCCCGACCCGAAGAGCAAGGTGCTCGTGCCGACCGACCTCGGCGAGCAGTGCTTGGTGGTCCCGCCGCGCGGCCGCTTCGCCTCGCAGCCCTGGCTCGGGACCCTCGGAGACGCGCAGTGCGCCTGCGAGCGCTGCGTCCCCGCGCCGGCCGGCCTCTATCGCTTTCGGGGGCGCGCCTGCGACGGGCCGGAGGTGCTCTTGAGCCCGCCCTTCACGCTGCGGTAGGGGCTCAGAGCGTGATCGTCGCCAACCGCTCGCAAGCCTCGCGGATGCGCGCGGCCGGCTGGCAGAGCGCGAAGCGGATGAAGCCTTCTCCGCGCTGCCCGAACCCCGTCCCCGGGGTCGCCACCACACCCGCCTCGGTCAGCATGCGCGAGGTGAGGTCCATGGCCTTCAGCCCCGGCGGCAGCCCGACGAAGAAATAGAACGTGCCGCGCGGCGGATGCACCTCGAGCCCCATCGCCCTGAGCCCCTCGGCCAGCAGGTTGCGGCGCTCGCGGTAGATCCCGCGCATCTCGTCCACCGCCGACTGATCTCCGTCGAGCGCGGCGATGGCCGCCTCCTGCACCGCGCCGAAGACCCCCGAGTCGACGTTGGTCTTGATCTTGCCGAGCGCCCCGACGAGCGTCGCGTTCCCCACCGCGAAGGCCACGCGCCAGCCGGTCATGTTGTAGGTCTTGGAGAGCGAGTGGAACTCGATGCCCCGCTCCATGGCTCCCGGCACCTGCAGATAGCTCGCGGGCGCCGGGTCCTCGAAGTACATCTCCGAATAGGCCAGGTCCGATACCACGATGAGATCGTAGCGGCAGGCGAAGTCGTGGATACGCTGATAATCCTCGAGCGTGGCCACGCCGCCCGTCGGGTTATTCGGGTAATTGACGTATAGCACCTTCGCGCGCCGCGCCACGTCCTCGGGGATCGAGGCCAGATCGGGCAGGAACTGCTGCCTGGGCAGTAGCCCATAGCGGTATACCTGCCCGCCGGCGAACTGCGTCGCCGTGGCGTAGACGGGATAGGCCGGGTCGGGGACCAGCGCCAGGTCCCCCGGATCGATCGTCGCCAGCGGGAAGTGCGCGATCCCTTCCTTGCTCCCGATGAGCGTCAGCACCTCACGCGCCGGATCGAGCTTCACCGCGAACCGGCGCGCGTAGAAGCGCGCCGCCGCCTCGCGGGTGCGCAGCATCCCCTCGTACGATGGATAGCGGTGGTATTCGGGCTTGGCCGCCGCGCTCGCGAGCGCCTCGATGATGTGCGGCGGCGTCGGCAGGTCCGGGTCCCCGATGCCGAAGTCGATCAGATCGATCCCCTTCTGGCGCGCCTCGGCCTTGAGCTTGTCGATGTGGGCGAACAGATAGGGCGGGAGCTCCCGCACGCGGTCCGCTACGGGATTCTTCATGGTGATTCCTCCGCAATGACCCGGTTTTTCAGGATGCCGATCCCTTCGATCTCGATCTCCACGGTCTGGCCGGGCTCGAGGTTCCCCACCCCAGGAGGTGTCCCGGTCGAGATCACGTC
Organism: Deltaproteobacteria bacterium; assembly: GCA_020848905.1. Classification (NCBI taxonomy): domain Bacteria; kingdom Pseudomonadati; phylum Myxococcota; class Myxococcia; species Deltaproteobacteria bacterium. Next base: position 1,220 of record JADLHG010000067.1, on the reverse strand, counting down.
TCCCGGCAGGAGCGTCATCACCCGGCTCACCGCCTCGATGAGGGTCGGCACGTCGAAGATCAGGTCCGAGGTCCGGCTGGCCTGCCTGACGACGCCATCCACGCGCGTCACGAGGGCCAGGTCGCTCGGATCGAGCCCCTCGGCCAGACAGGGTCCGAGGGGGCAGAAGCTGTCGAAGCCCTTGGCCCGCGTGTACTGCACGTCGCGGACCTGCAGGTCGCGCACGGTCACGTCGTTGAGACAGGTGTAGCCGGCCACGAACTCGAGCGCCTGCTCGCGCCGTACCCGCCGCGCCGGGCGGCCGATCACCACCGCGAGCTCGCCTTCGTAGTCCACCCGCGCGTAGTCTCCCGCGGGGCGCACGATCGGCTCTCCCGAGGCGACGAGCGCGCTCGGCGGCTTGAGGAACATCAGCGGCTCGGCCGGCAGCGGCTTGCCCATCTCCTGCGCGTGGGCCCGGTAGTTGAGGCCGATGCCCACGATCTTGGTCGGAAGCACGGGGGGCAGGAGCGCGACCTCATCGAGGCTCGTCGCAGGTGGGCCCTCGAGGACGCGCAGGCTCCCGTCCGAGGAGAGCTCGGCCCGTCCCACCGTCCCGTGCACGCGGTAGCGCACGAGGCGGCGCCGCGCCTCGCCCATCAGGCGCCCCGCTTGCCGAAGCGCGCCTTCGCGGCGTCCACCGTGTCGAAGAGGTCGAAGGCCCGGTCGAGGCGGAGCAAGCGGAAGATCTCGCGCGGCTGGCCGTTGAGGCAGGCGATCTTCACCTCGCCGCCGAGCATGCGCAGCCGCTTGAAGAGCGAGACGATGGCCCCCACCCCCGAGCTGTCGATCTGCTGCAGCCCCGTGAGATCGAAGACCACGCGCATCGTGCGGCTCTGCACCAGCTCGTCGATGGTGGGACGGAAATCCGGCGCGCTGAGCGCGTCGAGCCGTCCGCTGAGCGCGAGGATCACCAGGCCGTCCTGGTCAAGGCGCTGAAACTCGAGCATCGGCAATTCCTCACAGGGGAAGGTCGTGCGCGCCGCTCTTCACGATGGGCGTAGCGTTCGAGATAACACGGCCCCGGCCGTCCGGTAAAGGACCGCCTTGTCCCGTGTCAATGGTCAGCGATTCTGTCCGCCCTTAACTGTTCAGCCAAAATGTCCGCCCCCCTGGGTTACAGGCGGAGGACAGCGTCTCGAAATGCTCGGCTGGCCACGGGACGTTTCCGCACGCGCTTT